>JAEUAF010000936.1 GCA_019695485.1 Sorangium sp. | reverse complement strand
CGCCACGCTGCTGATGGCGTAGGCGTCGGGGATCGCCGCAAACGCGGCGGCGAGCTGAGCCTCGCTCTCGCGCAGCGCGCGCTCTGCTCGCAGACGATCCGTGACGTCATGAAAGATCACCAGTAGCTGATCGCCGACCAAGGTCCCGTCGATCTGCACGTCGACGACGTGTCCCTGTTTGGTGCGCACCGCAACGGGTCCAAAGTGGATCTCCCGCTGCCCCTACCGTGCGCGCGAAATCGCCTGCTCCCAGCCGCGAACGACCTCGGCGCGATAGGCGTCGTCGGGATACGCGAGCCGATACCAGTCCGCGACACTGGGCACGTCAGCGCTCGAATATCCGAAAAGCTCCTCGGCGCGCCGATTCCAGAACGCGATACAGCCATCCGCCTCCGCCCAACTCACGGGGACGGGCAGCGCTTCGAGCATGGTTCTCACGAGGGGCGACGCGGCCTGGCCGGCGCCGACAAAGCTGGGCTCGGCGGCGCTTTGGGGGTCGCTCGCGTGACTCACGACCGAGCACGGTACATCGAGTGCTAGGCCGCATCCAACCCGCACTTGGTGGCTGGCGCCAGCCTGGGGATTTCAGCGCTTTAGCGGCTTCAGCCCGGCTCAGGGCGCGTCGCGGGCGTTCGAGCCGTGAGATTCTGAAGCGTGTGGAGCAAGTCGGGGCCGGCGCTGTAGGGCGCTCGACGCGAGATCTGAAGGCCCGTATCCCAGAGTACAGGAACCATCTTGCGCGCGAGCGCAGCGCTGAATACGGCCGACAGAAAGCGAATGCGTGACGCGGACTCCTTCTTCTCGGTGACGCCGAATTCACCGATGAACGCCGGGATATCGTTGCGGGCGCAAAATGCCTGCATCATGTCGAAGAGCCGCTCGAGCTCGGCGACGTCGCTAGGGCTACCCCAGGTTGGCGCCATTTTTCCCCAATCGGCGTCTTCGGTCATGCCGCAAAATTGCCAAGGCGTGTAGTAGTGCACCGAGATGAAGAGGCGATGTGGGATTGTGTCCGCCGGCAAGTTGTAGTCGCTGCTGCAGGTCTTACTGATATCGGTCGCGTAGCCGCTGACGATCAGCAAGCGCTTTGCGTTGTTGCCGCCGGTTTTGCGCACGGTATCGATGAAGAGCTGGTTGACGTGCGTCAAGGTCGCGTAGGCCTTTTGCGGCGACCCCGCGTTGTCGAACTTCGTCTCTTCGTTGAGCGCCTCGAAGATCAGTCGCTCGTTCTTGCCTGCAAAGAAGCTCGAAATCTGGGTCCAATAGGCGCGGTACTTTTGTTCGGCCGCGGCGCTGAACGTGGCGTAGGTGGTCGGAAAGCGATCCTTGGCGCTGGAGTCGATCCAGCCCCCGTCCCAATGAATGTTCAGCACACAGAACATCCCAGCGCCCGTGATCCAATCGACGACCTCGCCGACCCTACCGAGCTTTTCGGGCTGGATTTGGCCGTCGACCGCATAGGTGTCCCAGGCGACCGGCAAGCGCACCGTCTTGAACCCGAGTCGAGCCAAGTTCTCGACGTATTCTTTCGTGATTAGCGGGTTGCCCCAACCCGTCTCCCAGGTGGTGGTGTTCTCCAGGGTATTGCCGATATTTATACCGACGCCCATCTGCGCGACCGCGTCCCGCGCGTCGAGCTCCTTCATGGGTTCCAAAGCAAGAGATACCATACCGGAAGAGGCGCTCGAGGCATTTGGTGCCGACGCGTTCGACACCGAACCCGGCTGCGCGGCAGGCTCAGGCGGTGGCCTCAGGCAGGTCGTCGTCAGCAGACTCAGCATGAGCGCCAGCGTCGCGGGACAGCGTCGGTACCGGGAGTCGAGCATGGAGCGGCGACGATAGCGCGAGCTCGAACCCCGTGAGCGGAAGAGCGCGGTCGCGCTCGATCTAGCGCGGAAGAGGCGGCGGCCTTTTGGCCGACTATGACGGCAGGCGTTCGGCCGAGCACAGTCGCGAGGCGCAGCCGGCTTTTTGCTAGCATCGCGGACCCGTGTCCCGCCCGCGCACTCACGAGCCTCCTCCCAAGAAGTTGGGGCTTCTCGCTCCGCAACCCGTGCGCCTGACCGCGAGCACTCCGCCCGTCGACGAGGCGGAGCCGAAGCTTCGACGCAAAGCCAAGAAGGCGAGCGTGTTGCAGGTGCGACGCATTCACCGTCGCGATTTGAATGCGGTGTGGGACTTCCTGAAGCTTTCGTTTCGCGATGTGAACCGCGCGACCGTCGAGTACCAGCGACCGCGTACCAAGCAGCGCTTTCTCGAGACCTACGAAGAAGAGGGGGTCGAGCAGCTCTTGTTCCTGGTCGACAAGCAGATCGTGGCTTACGCGGAGTGCACCTTCGAGATCGTGGGCAAAGACACCTGGCTTAATCCAAGCTATTTCGAGCGCAAAGAGATGCGCCCGCTCTACGTGGAGGAGCTTGCCGTGCACCCGGACTATCACGGTCGGGGTGTGGGCTCGTTCGTGTTGGAGCAGCTGCAGCACCTGGCGCGCGTGCGCGGGCTCACCCATCTCGTTCTCGAAGTGGCCGAGAACAACGAACATGCGCTCATGTGGTACCGCAAACGAGGCTTTCGCAAGCTCGATGCGGCAATCTTTTTGGCTCAAAGCGTGGAGACCGAGCCTGAGCTCTTGCCTCCGAGAGAGCTGCCGCCGCCCCGCGATCCCGACCCCGATCCGAGCGCGTAGCGCCGCGCGCGACTGGCCGCGCAGGCCGTCCAAGGCTGCTAAGGCGAAGTGCGCCTGAGCCAGCGCTTCGAGCAAGCCGACGCGGTTGTTTACGCCGAGTTTCTCGTAACAATGAGCTACGTGGTTGCGTACGGTGGAAGGCGCGAGGTGCAGGCGGCGTGCGATCTGGGTATGGCTTTGGCCAGCGGCGAAGAGCCGCGCGATCTCGCGCTCACGCGTGGACAATAGATCGGCCGTCGAAATCGCGCGGAGTCGTAGGAGGAGGTTCCGGCTGGCGTCCGTATGCGCCTGCAGCACTTGCTTGTTGTCACTGGTCGGCCAAATTTCTCCGCGGCGTAGCGCTGCCAGGGCTTCCGCGGGGATGTAGGGGCTTCGCGGCGGCACGTTGCCCCAGTAAGAGCGCACGAAGGCCGGCGTGGTCTGCACGAACTTGCCGTCGCCGTCCACCACCGCCACAGCGAGCTCCCCCATGCCGGTTCGCGGATCGCGCAGCAAGTTGAGCACGCGGCTTTGCGCGACTAGCTCCGCCAGCAAAGGGCCTATTGCGTCGAGGCAGGAGCGCTCAGCTTCGCTGAACGCGGTCTCGGGCGAAGCTCGATAGAGCAGGATCACCGTGACCCATTCGCCTTCCGCTCCAGCCACCGCGAGGCCCACGCCGAATTCGAGCCCGAAGCGCAGCAAGTGTTCGCGTAGCGGTCGATGGGCCTCGTCCAAGTTCTCAGTGTCTCGGGCGGCGAAGATCATGGCTTGTCCGGCCTGAGCCAACAGCTTCGCTCCCATGCCATCGAGGTGGCGTACGGGCTCGTAGCTTGCCATCAAGGCAGGCAGGTCGTCGATGCCATGGGTTTGAATGTCGACGTAGCTCTGTCGGCGAGCAAAGGACGTGATGACGGTGCCCCCGTCGAAGCGCAGCTGACTCGCGAGCCAAGCCCAGGCTTGGCTCATGAACGTCTTGACGTCGTCGTCTCGCGCGCTGGCCAGAAGCCGGGCTAGGGCGCGGGGATCGAGGTGGTTCGGCACCGCCCAGCGAGTGTGACCCCGCGCCGCCAAACCCCGCAAGGCTTTGGCGGCGCTTTTGGCGGCGCTTCGAGGTTCGACGTGACGCCGCTCAGGGCCCAGTGAGCTGATAGGGTGTCGGCGCGTTCGTCGAGTCACCCGTGGTTCCGAGCGCGCCCCACTCGTTCGTGCCCCAACCCCAGACCGCCCCGCCGGAACGTAGCGCGAGCGCGAAACCGGCACCCGACGCGACTTGAGTCGCGTCGTTGATGAACAGCACCGACACCGCGTCGGCTGGGCTGCGCGCGCTGCCGCCCACGGTGCCATCGCCGAGCTCACCGTGCGAATTCATGCCCCACGCACGAATGGCGCCCGTGACTTTGTCGTGTGCGAACGACACATCGCCCAAGGCGGAGCCGGCGTAGATCCAATCTACGGGGAACGTGAAGTCAACCAGTGCCGGGGGCGTATAGACGGTGCTGCTCGGATATTGGAAGACTTGGTTGTCGCTGCTGATGAACCAGTTCAAATACATGGTTGCTGCGACGTCGAGGATCGGCGCGCTCGTGTTTGGCACGGTTTGCACCAAAGTGCCGTTGGCCGCTCCCACTCGCCACCAATAGACAGCGCTGTCGTCGCCCACGATGGCCATGCCGGCATTGTATGAAAGCGCGAGCCGCTTGATCGAGCGCTGCGCTGTCGAGCCGTCGAAATACCCGTTCTGAACCGCCTTCAAATGCGTGACGCCCGAAGAGCCGTCGGGCGTGTTTGGTTCGACGTAGTTCGAGCCCCAAACCCACGCAGCCCCGCTTTCGGTCCAGGCAATGGCCGTTGGCGCGCCGCCCTCGCTGCCGCCATCCGATACCACCAAGTCGACGATCCCGCTGAGCGCGAGGCCATCGCTTTCACGCAGCACGGGCAGCGGCGCCTTGCTGCTGCCGCTCAAGCTGACGCTGGGGTTGCCGAGCTGCCCACTGCTGTTGTTGCCCCAAGCCCACACGGTGGAGTCGCTCAACAGCGCGTAGGCTGTCTCCCCGCGCGCCACGATCTTCTTCACGGGTCCGGGCAGGCCGACCACTAGCGTCGGAACCTTGTCGCGTCCCGGATACGGTTCTCGGCCGAGTTCGCCAGATTCGTTGTTGCCCATCGAATAGACCTGCCCGCCTTTCAAAAGGAGGGTGAAGGCGTAGCCGCTGGCGATCTGGTCGAAGCCCGTGAGCGGGTGTGGTCGCACGCTCAAGGATGCGGGTCGGCTCGTGAGCGTCGCGCCAGCATTCTGGACCACGACGACGAAGCGGCGACCGGAGTCAGCTAGCGTCGGCGCTGACAACGAAAATGTCGCAGAAGTCTGACCCGCTAGATCCGTCACGCTGTCGCAACTCGGCCCCGATCCGAGGCACTCTTGCCATTGGTAAGTGGGGGCCGGGACGCCTGCGGCGACCACCGTGAAGACAGCGGGCGTGCCAGACAGCACGCTCACATCCGACGGCTCGGTGACAATCAGCGCGGGCGACGGCTCACATGTACAGACGTCGGCGTCGCCGCAGATGGCCCCTGCGACGAGGTACGGATAGACGCACTCTCCGGTCTCCGCGTCGCAGCTCGCCCCCTGCGCGAGATGGCAAGGTGGAGGCGTGGTGCAGGTGACGGGAGCCCCGTTCGGCAGCGTGCAGAGCGACGCGGCCGTTCCGCCGGCTCCTGCGCCACCCGCTTCAGGCGTGCCGGCTGCGCCAGCCGCTCCGCCGACCTCAACGCCGGGCGCTCCGCCTGGCAGAGCCGCGCCGCCCGCGCCCGCCGCCACGACACCTCCACCACCCGCGCCGGGTGCTCCGCTGGCGAGCGCTCCGCCCGCCGCCGCGCCCCCTTTACCAGTCCCATCTATCGACAGGCGGCCCCCAGCGCCGCCTGCGCTCGCGCCGCCTGCGCCGCCTTCCGATGAGCCAGAGTCGACCGCTGTGTCAGTCGAGCAGGCGATCGGCAGCGACATCGAGACGAGCAAAACGAGCGTGACGAGCTTCACCATAGTACCAGCGAGTACTCGCCGAGCACCGCGCGCGCCATGATGCAGCTGCATCATATGGCCCGCTTTTGTGGCTAGCTTAGCTAGTGCACGCCGCTTCCTTGCGCGCCTCTGCGCCTGACCTTGAGCCTGACTGGCCTCGGCGGGCTGTTCTCAGTGCACTTGTTCCGCGCCGGCGCTCGCGTGGTGTTCGTGAATGACGAGCACGTTGCGATCCGCCAGGTTCGCGACTTTGCCCGCCGTGGTGCCGAGCATGTGATCCCAGCCGCTATAGCCGTGGCTGCCGAGCACGATCAAGTCGACGTCGAGCGTTCTGCCGAGTTCCAGGATCGAGCGCCAGGGTTGTCCGACGACGACGAATGGCGGGTGCAGCTTTGCGCCTGGCTCATCCGCCAAGAGGCGAGCGAGGTCCGCTAGCGCGAGCGTCGTCAAATGCGCGGGCAGCGGATCGCTCGGGCTCCCGGCGGCGGACGCAGGAAACTCCGGCGGAATCGTGATCACGCGCAAGACGTGGAGCGTCGCGTCGAATTTGCGGGCAAGCTCTGCCGCCGCGGCCAGCACTCCGCGCGCGCGCGTTGAATTGTCGAGGGCGACGAGGATCTTGTTCACGTTGACTTGCCTTGTGTTTCGGCGGCGCGCGATCGATCGGGCTCTCGCTCAGCGCCGTCGCCACCCTGCTCGGGGTCGGCTCTCAGCAGCTTACCGAGGGTCTTGGCGTTGATATCGAGCCTTTCGGCGGTGAGCATGCGCCGCCCGCCGAGGCTCTCGAGCGCCCAGGCCGCGTAGCGACTCTGAAGCTCGCGCAGCGGCACCACATCCCCTGCGAACTGGAACGAAGATGCCGCGCGCTGGCCGATGGCGGAGGGCAGCTCGTCGGCTTCGACTTCGCGAGTGCGTCCGAGCAAAACCATGCGCTCGACCAGGTGCTCGAGCTCGCGCACGTTACCAGGCCAGGAATGCTCGAGAAGACGCTGCTGCGCCGCCTTCGAGAAGCCGCACACCTGCGAGCGTGGGTATTTCTGCTTGGCGCGCTCCAAGAAGTGCTCGATGAGCACCGGGATGTCCTCGCGCCGGTGACGCAACGGCGGCAGCTCGAGACTCACCACGTCCAAGCGATAGAAGAGATCCTCTCGGAACTCGCCCTTTGCCACACGCTCACGCAGGTTGCGATGTGTCGCTGCTACGATGCGCACGTCCACGCGACGCTCTTTGTTGGCCCCGACCGGCCGCACTGTGCTGCTCTCGAGCACGTGCAGTAGCTTCGCCTGCAAGGCTGGACTGGTCTCGGCGATTTCATCGAGGAACAGCGTGCCCGTGTCGGCGTCCACGAACAGTCCGTCGCGATTGGTGGTGGCTCCGGTAAAGGCGCCCCGAACGTGACCGAAGAGCTCGCTCTCGAGCAGGGTTTCGGGCAGCGCGGCGCAGTTGATGGACACGAAAGGCCCGTGCGCACGCGGGCCTTGGCTGTGGAGGGCGCGCGCGATCATACCCTTGCCGGTGCCCGTTTCCCCGTAGACGAGCACCGGCGACGCCGCGTGGGCGATGCGCTCGAGTAGCTCACAGACGGTGCGCAATGCTTCGCTGTTACCGATGATATTGGCGGGACCGAAGCGGCTGCGCAGCGCGTCGCGCAGCGAGGCGGCCTCGCGTCGCAGGCGAAAGTCTTCGAGCGCGCGATTCAAGAAGAGGACGAGCTCATCCAACTTGAAGGGCTTGGTGAGGTAGTGAAACGCCCCTTGTCGAATCGACTCAATCGCGCTCTCGACCGCGCTATACGCCGTCATCACGATCACCGGCCTGCTCGGCGCCGTCGAGCGTGAGATCCTGAGTAGCTCGAGGCCGTCGATCTCTGGCATGCGAAGGTCGGTGACCAGCGCGTCCCAGTCGTCACCCTTGAGGAGATTTGCAGCTTCTTGCCCGGACGAGAGCGCTAGCGCTTCGAAGCCATGTTCGTCGAGGCCGTCGGCGAGCGTTTCCGCCAACGACAGCTGGTCGTCCACTACCAAGACGCGCGGGCGGTTCTCTCGGGCCTGCTCAGCCAACGAGTGACTCCTTCGTCGACGGAAATTCCACGCAGGCGCAGGTCCCAGCTTGATCTTGGCGCGGGGCGATGCTGAGCGTTCCGCGGTGGTGCTTGACGAGCTCGTTGGCGATCGCGAGTCCCAGTCCCGAGCCCTCTCCTGCCGGCTTGGTCGTGAAGAACGGATCGAGGATGCGCGCCGCGGCGCTCTCGCTGATGCCTGCGCCATCGTCGGTGACGACGAAGGCGACTCGCTGGCCTTGCGCGAGCACCTGAAACTCGACGTGGCCGCCGCGTCGACAGGCGTCGCAAGCATTCAACAGGAGATTTACCATGACTTGCTCGATCAAGCGCGGCTCACACGCGATCTCGGGCAGGTCCCGAGCGAGCTCACTGTTCAAGCTGACACCTGCCTTTGCGAAACGATGCTGCACGAGTTCGAGCGCCACCTCGGCGATGCGAGCGGGTGGCACATTCTTCATGCTGGGGGAGTCCCCGCGGGCCAGCGCCAGAAAGTCGCGAATGATGCCGCCGATGCGCTCCGCCTGCTCGACGATGGCTTCGACCGCGCGTCGAGAGCGCTGGTCGCCGTTCAGCTTCGGGAGCAACTGCTCGGCTCGACCCAAGATCACGCCGAGCGGGGTCGAGACTTCGTGCGCGATGCCCGTCGCCAGCGCGCCCATCGTCGCGAGCTTGTCGGCTCGCACCAAGCGTTCGTCGCGCGCGGATTGCATCGAGGCCACTCGCAGCTCGTGCGAGAGCGACATTTCTTTGCGCTGAGTGCGCACGGCCACGCCGCCAAATGCGAGCACGAGACCCGAGGCTACGAGCACGCTGAGCGCGAGGCGCCACTCGGCGTTGCGTTCGCGATCCCGCTCGCGTTGCGCGCTGGCTACCACCGCGATCCCCCACCGGCCTGCTGGGTCGCGCCCCGGCAAGGTGGTGAGGCCTGCCATCGCCATGCGCGCGGGCAGGCCGAGCGCGTGCGCTTCGCTGCGACTCAAGCGCACCGACGTGGCCCCGCTCGCAAAGCCGCGCTCGATGGCCAGCGCGCGGACTGGGGTCCCGTTGCTGGTGGTGAGCTCCGTGCCGCCGGGGCTTTGGAGCAGCAAGCGCACCGCTCCCGGCCGCTCCACCGAGCGAACTGCGGCAAGAAACTCAGTAGTCCCGAGCGCGAGCTCGAGCCCTCGCTTGACCGCCCCGGGAGAGCTTTGTGCCGGCGCTTCGCCAGCGAGCAGCGACGAACGCAGTGCGGCCGCGACAGCTCTGGCGAGCGCGGTCTGCTCGCCGGCGAAATCGCCGAGGGCCGCCGTGAACTCGCGCTGCTCGTCCCAGAACGCGGCTACGGCCACGGCGCAAATCGTCAGCACCATCCAGATCATGAGAGACGGCTTCCTCACTTGATCTCCCGCGGTAGCTCCTTGAGCCTGGTCCCGCGAGTGGCGCGTTAGCGCAACGGCGTGCATCGACCGGCCTTCAAGCAATAGTGAGGCCACAGCGTCGCTTTGCCAAATCACGGTCGCGTGGCGCGCATGAACGGCTGGGGGGTGTTGGGAAATTTGGGATCGCGTTGGGAAAATTTCCCAATCCGGGCTGGTGCGTTGCCGCCCGCGCAGCCATTCCGGGGCTTGGCCGTCGTGGCCTAAAACGTGCTTGGCGGGCGGCACGATGGCTCGATTTTGCGCTGCGCTCCTCGCGGCTTACTTGGTGGCGCCCGTCCTCACGGCCAGGGGCGAACCCGCGACAGAGAGTGGAGCACCGGCGCAGGCGCCGGCTCCGATGCGTTCGATGAGTCTGCCGGAGGCGATCAGTTACGCCAAGGCCCATCAGCCGGCCACGCGCCTGGCCTTGGCGAGGATTCAATCGAGGGTGGCCGACACGAACATTCCGAGAGCCCAGTGGTACCCGACGATTGGCGCGAGCGCTCAGTTGTTCGCGGCCACGGCGAACAACACGACGGGAAGCTATGTGTCGCCCCGCGTGTTCGACATTCCGAGAATCGGCGGAACGCGCTCGACCGGCAGTGCTTCGTGGCGACCGTTCGCCTCGAGCTTGGTTGGCATCGGCGCGAATCAGGAGCTCTTCGACTTCGGCAGAATCGCGGCACAGACCGCGGCCGTCGATGCGCTGGTCGACGTGGAGCGGGAGCGAGCCCGCGCGGTCGCGCTCGACGTCTCCTACAACGTGGAAGAGGCCTACTTCTCCGTGGCCGCCGCCAAGGCCGTTCTGCAAGCCTCGCAAGATGCGTATGAGCGCGCCGTCGTTCACCGCGACCTAGCCAAAGCGGGTGTCAACGCCGGGCTGCGACCTCCGATTGAGCTCACGCGAGCAGAGGCGGATTTGTCGCGTCTCGACATCGGTCGCGTTCGCGCTCGCGGCGGCCTTCTGAGCGCACAGTCCGTGTTCGCCGCCGCCGTGGGGGTTTTGGATGCCGCGCTCGACGTTGCGGGCGCTCCCAGCTCGCCCCCAGACCTTCCCGATCTCGGCGTTGCGATTCGAAGCGCTGAAGCCAAGAACCCTCGCTTGCTCGAGGCCGTAGAACAGCTGCGCGCGGCGGAGCTTGCCACGCGGGCGATTTCAGCGGAAACGCGGCCCAATCTGGCGGTGACCGCGACACTGAGCGGTCGCGCGGGTGGTGCGCCGCCGTCCGGAAGCGGGACCTTGCCCGCCGCTGACGGGCTGCTTCCGAGCGTGGCCAACTGGGACGTCGGAGTGCTCTTGAGTTGGCCGTTGTTCGACGCCACCAGCG
>JAEUAF010000825.1 GCA_019695485.1 Sorangium sp. | reverse complement strand
CTTCGCTATGGCCGGGTTTATCGCAGCTCACCCGGTTGCGCCAGCATTGTGGCGCGTTGTGGCACGTTCTGAGCCCCAAGATTCCGGCGGCGGTGGGCAGCGCGCTTGACCCCATTGCCTTCGCTCCGTAATGGGAGCGCTGTGGCCGACCTCAATCCCGACCAGCACGCTGCCGTGAACACCCTCGCGGGACCGCTCTTGGTGTTGGCGGGCGCCGGCACCGGCAAGACCCGCGTCATCACGTATCGCATCGCCAAGCTGATCCAGACCGGAATCACGCCGTCCCGAATTCTGGCCGTGACTTTCACCAACAAGGCGGCGAGAGAAATGCGGGATCGCGCGCAACGCTTACTCGGCCGACGCGTGAAGGGCACCAAGCCCCCGGAGATCTCGACCTTTCACTCGCTCTGCGTGCGAATCCTGCGCCGGCACGCGCGGCGCCTGGGCTACCCCGAAACCTTCTCGATCTACGACCGCGGTGATCAGGAGACCCTCGCGCGGAACGCGCTGCGCGACATTCGCGTCAGCACCGGCACGCTGCGCCCAGGGGATCTGCTGTCCCTCGTCGGCGGCTGGAAGAACAAAGGGATCACCCCCGATCAGGCCAGCAGCACGGCCGAAGGCGACAAGGTCGAGCTCGCCGCGGCCGCGTACGCACGCTACCAGTCGCAATTGAAGGCGGCTGGCGCGATGGACTTCGATGATCTGCTGCTGCAGACCAATCGCCTCTTCGCGGAACACGCCGAGGCTCGCTTCGCCGAAGCCACGCGCTTCGATCATCTGTTGATCGACGAATACCAGGACACCAACGACCTTCAATATCGCATCGTCAAAGCGCTCGCGGATCGGCACCGGAACCTTTGCGTCGTGGGCGACGACGATCAATCGATCTATGGCTGGCGCGGCGCAGAAATTGCTCACATTCTGGGCTTCCAAAACGATTGGCCCGACGCGAAAGTGGTGCGGCTCGAGTCGAACTATCGCTCACGCGCCCCGATCATCGAGCTTGCCAATACCCTGATTGCGCACAACACGACGCGCCACCAGAAGGTGCTGCGCCCGTTCCGCGAAGGCGGGGCCGCACCGCGCATTCTGCGCATGGAAGACGAAAACATGGAGGCCGAGCAGGTCGTCCAACAGATCCAGCAGCTGATGTTGGGCGAGGCCGATCACCGGGTGCCCCCGAGCGACATCGCGATTCTGTTTCGCACCAACGAGCAGCCGCGCGCGTTCGAGCTCGAAATGCGCCGCCAAAAGATCCCCTATGTGCTCGTGGGCGGGCTCTCGTTCTACGACCGCCGCGAAATTCGCGATGTGCTGGCGTACTTGCGCGTGTTCGCGAACCCCTCGGACGAGGTCTCGCTGCTGCGGGTGATCAATACGCCGGCCCGCGGCATTGGCAGCTCCACACTGGAGGCGTTGATCGAGTACGCCGTGAAGGAAGGCAAGCCGCTCTGGACCGTGCTGCCGAACGCGCTCGAGGAGTTGGAGCTGCCGACCGCGGCCATCTCCCGGATCGAAGCCTTCCGCGTTCTGATCGACGGGTTTCGCGCAAAAATCGGCAGCATCAAGCTCTCCGAGCTGATGCGGGAACTCTTGAAGACGGTCGACTATCGCACCGAGCTCGAGCGCCTGCACCCGGGTCCGGGTGAAGCGGAGTCGCGCTGGCTGGCGGTGGAAGAGCTCGTCAACGCGGCCGCCCTCTACGAGCAGCGTGAGGAGGCTCCGACGCTGCTGGGCTTCCTCGAAGAAGCGACGCTCGCCGACCGTGACGACTTTGGCGATGACGACAAGCGTGAGCGTCACGCTGTGACCTTGATGACCCTCCATAGCGCGAAGGGGCTCGAATTCCCGCACGTTTGGTTGGTTGGTCTCGAGGAGGGCATCTTGCCGCACCAACGCTCGGTGCTGGAAGGCCGCGGCGTCGATGAAGAGCGCCGTCTCTGCTACGTGGGCGTCACCCGCGCGCAGGACACGCTCACGCTGACATTTACCAAAGCGCGCATGAAGTGGGGCAAACCGCGCCCGTCCATCCCGAGCCGCTTCCTCATGGAAATGCGCGGCGACACCGAACGCGCCCGGCGCGCCGGCGAAGCCGCCGAGGCGATGTTCCGCAAGGCGGCTGAGGCGGCCAAACAGGCAGAAGAACGCGCCGCGGAAGCGCCAGCAAAGAAGAAGGGCCGAACCTTGGCCAAGCGACGCTGACGGCGCCCGCCTGGCAATGCCCCGCTCAGACGCTCGAAAACCCGAGCCGCAACCACGCGCCGCGATCCGCCGGCCCGCGGCACGCCCACACCTCGCGGCGCGCCGGCACGCACACCAAACAGGCATTGGTGGTCGTGCCCTGTTCGTCTTCGGCGTAGCGGTTGATGCTGTCGACGCCGTCGGAGCGGTCAGAAAACAGCGCAATCAAGCTTGCCACGTCGTGATCGCCGGAGGCGAGCGTGGTCGATGCGCGCGCTAGGCGTTGCTGGCTCGAGCGCGTGGCGATTTCGCCCTCACGCCCCGACAATTCGCGCGCCTGGCAGTGATTGGTCTGTACGATGGGCGCTGTGCGCAGTCGACGCTCGACGACCGTGAGCGGGTCGCACTCGAGCTCGATGCCTGCGTTAGGGTCGGCGAGCCAGTAGGTGTGGGCGGCCGCGCGTGGCGCCGTGCGCACGAAGTCCGCGGCTTCCGCGAGCGATGCCGATCCGAGCGCGCGGTGCAGAATCGACAGGTCGCCGACGCCGATCCGCGACGCTCGGGTTTTGATGTTGGTTGTGCCAACGGCCACGCCAGCCGAGTTCATACCCATTAGTGAGAGCGCGCCGCTGCAAGTGACAGACCACGTTTCCGGGCCCTCGCTTGGGCGCCGGTGCACCGCGACCACGAACTCCAGATCCGTGGGATTCAAATCCCACGTCTGCCCGGCGATCAACTCGCCATCCCGGACCTTGTCGCGTGGCAAGAGCACGCTGGTGCAGCCCTCGCGGTCCACGCTGCCTGGCAAGACCAACACGTCGCGCACGTCGGTCATGTTGGTGGTGGCGTAGAGCAGCGTCGTGTCGACGCCGGCAGCTCGGGCGAT
>JAEUAF010000684.1 GCA_019695485.1 Sorangium sp. | reverse complement strand
GGATCCAAAGGCCAAGGACAAGAAGAAGGACAAGAAGACGGGTCAACTCTCTGTGCCTGCGCGCATGTGAGATCTTGTCCGTTGCTTGCTCCTGAGGTACTGATGGCAACCCTTCACCGGCCGCCCTGCTCCTTGCGGGGCTAACCGGGCCGGGCGCATAACTCAGTGGTAGAGTGCGTCCTTCACACGGACGAAGTCGCAGGTTCAATCCCTGCTGCGCCCACCAAATCCACCGAAAGCCGGCGCAGAGCGCCCTCCCCGGCGCCGCATGACAACGGGTCGGGCGGCCAAAATTCACGCACCGCCCGCGGGCCGCCCAGCGCTGGAGCCGGCAACCAGCCCCGATGCTAGCGTCGCCCGGTGCGCGCGGGAACAGTGACGCTCTGGATCGCCATTTGGACGAGCGCCGTCGGGTGTGCGGCGCGGCCGAGTCCGGGCGTGCACACGCTCGCGGTCAACACGTACGCGTTCGGAATATTTGGCGGCAGAGCAGTCGATCTGCGCGACGTGTGCGGCGCGACGCCAGCCACGCGGATGGAGATTCGACGACGTGGGCTCGACTACGTGATCAGCGCTGTGTCGCTCGGGTTCTACATGCCGCACGAAGTTCGGATCCGTTGCGGGGTAACCGCACAATGACCTTGCGCGCTCGAGTGAGCTTTGCGGCGTTGCTTGGCGGCCTCCTCTCGCAAGGCTGCGCCGGCACCACGCTCTACTCCGGTAGACCGCCGGGCACGACCGCTCCCGGCTACGACCAGCGCTGGCACCCGGCGTTCTTTTTTGGCGCGGTCCCACTCTGGGATTTCTACGACCTCTCGAAGATCTGCCGCGAGGGTTGGGCTGAGCTGCGCTTCGAGCCGGATGCCTTCACGGTTTTGTCGAGCTTGATGACAGCGTTCATCTACTCGCCGTCACGACTCACCATCGTTTGCGCGGCCAAAGAGCCCGCGGCTCCCCCGGAGTTGCCTCAATACGGTCGCGCACGCTGAGCCGTGATAGCGTGGCCAGGTGACCCGCGTTGCGACTCGCATCGACGTCTCCCTGAACGGGACCGCTCACGAAGCCAGCGTTCGGCCGCTCGATGCGGCGAGGTATGAGGTCTCCACGCGCGAGAGCGTGCCGCCCGTGCGCGAGGTTCATGTGCTGCGACGGGGCCCCGACGCGCTACTCCTCGTTGGCGATCGAGTAGTCGCGCTCTCGCTTGGCGGCGAGAGCGCAGGGCAACGCGCAGCCGCGCTCAGGGGCCAGACCCATGCGGTTCAGCTCGGACATACGAAACGGGTCGTCGCCGCGCGCGGGGCGACGACCAAGGCAAGCCATACACTCACCGCACCCATGCCGGGCCGCGTCGTCGCCATCAAGGTCGCGCCCGGCGACAGCGTGGAGCCCGGGCAAGTCTTGTTGGTGATCGAGGCCATGAAAATGCAAAACGAGATGTTCGCGGATGGCGCTGGCACGGTGGACGCCGTGCTCGTACAGCTCGGCGCGGCCGTCGAGCGCGGTGCGCTATTGATGCGCTTGCGCTGAGCTTCTCAACGGCTCAGCATCGCCCGGCGTTCGGGGGCCGCCTCGTTCACGGCCGCACCGTGATTTCATGGAGGCCGCGGCGAAAGGCGCGAAAATGATCCATGGCCTCGGACAGGCGAGCCTTGTCGGCTGAGAGGTCTTTCTTCTCGCCTGGATCCTGGGCGAGATCGAACAAGCCGAGCGCCCTACCCCCGCTCACCACCAGCTTTTGGTCGTTCTCGATGAACGCTCGGCGCTCGGCGTTGTTGGGCCCTTCCGCCATATCGATGAAAACGGGGCGCGGCAGGGGCGTGTATCCTGGCGGCTGAACCAGATCGAGCACGAGTGAAGTCCCGCTGACATCGCTCGGCGTGGGAAGACGAAACAAATCGAGCAGCGTGGGGACCAAATCGATCGCGCTGCGACGAAGCTCGACATGATGCGGCTTCACCGATGGCAAGCGGACGATCAGCGGCACCCGCACGAGCTCCTCCCACAGCTCGAAACCGTGCCGGATCATCGCATGCTCGCCAAACGCTTCGCCGTGATCGCTGGTGACGACCACCACCGTCCTCGACCAATATGGCTTTTCCCGCAGCGCGGCGAGCACGCGCCCGACGTGATGGTCGACGAATGCGACTTCACTATCGTAAGCCGCGCGGCTTCCCGCGCCAAATTCGAAGCCGGGGTGCACCACGTACTCCGCGTGCGGATCGGTGTAATGCGCCCAGAGAAAGAACGGATGCTCGTTGAGCGCGGGTTTCTCGAGCTCCGTGAGCACCGCGTCACTGAGATGGTCACTGGTCGAGCTGCGATCACCCTCCGCAGCCTGCGCGGCGCGCGGCGCGGCGTCGTTGTTCGACACATCGTAGCCGCGCTCCATCCCGTAGTTCTGAAAGAAATACCAATGCCCCTGCACGCTGACGGTGTGGACGCCAGCCCCTTGCAAGCGCTGTGCGAGGAAGGTGTCGCTCTTCTCGAAGCGGTTGAAATGCGAGTAGCCGCGGTGCGTCTCGCTCGAATAGCGACCGATCAGCAGCGGAGGCAGGCTCTTAGCCGTATAGGACGCCAGCGAGTACGCCTTGTCGAACACGACACTCTCGGCGGCGAGTTCGTCGAGCTTCGGCGAGATCGGGCGAGGATTCCCGGCATAGCCGAGGTCGAAGCGCAGCGTGTCGACGGTGAGCAAGACGACGTTCAGCGCATCCGGAAGTGCGCCGAGTGCGACAGCACGGGCGTCGGCAGGCACGCTCGCCGTGGTGGCAGGGCTCGGCGCGGGAACGCCTGGTGCGTCCGCGCCTGAGCAATCTTCGTCGACGCCGTTGCCCGGCAGGTCGAGGGCCCCGGGATTTACGTCGGGGCGCGTGTCGTCGCAATCTCCGCCACCGAAGCGTGCCGAATAGCCGTCATGATCGCGATCCGAAAGGCGCCTCATCGCCGCCAGCAGCTTCGACGACAGCGGGGCCTGACGCTCTAGGGCTAGGGACAAACGATCGTCGATGCCGCGCGAAGTGATCAACAACCAGAGCCCCACGGGTAGCGCCGCGCATCCAAGCGCGAGCGCGAAGCTCACCACGCTGCGCGGCACCGGGACCAAGACAGCCCCTAAGCCGAGCAGCCCCAAAAATGCGACCGGGCGCAGATCGAGCTCATCGCGACTA
>JAEUAF010000575.1 GCA_019695485.1 Sorangium sp. | reverse complement strand
TCCAAGCGCTCGACGGCGGCCGGCGTTTCGATCTTGGCGATGATCGGGGTCGGACGCCCCTTGCGCTCACAGATCTCGCGCAGCTCCTGCACTTCCTCGGCGCGACGCACGAAGCTCAGCGCGACGTAATCGACACCCTTCTCGAGACCGAACTCGAGATCCAACTTGTCTTTCTCGGTGAGCGCAGCCATCCGCAGCGCTCCGGAGGGCAGATTGACGCCCATGCGCGGGCGCATCGGGCCGCCGTGCTCTACCCGACACGTGACACGCTCCCCACGCACGTCGAGCACGCGCAGCTCGACCTGTCCGTCGGAGAGCAGAATCCTGTCGTCGGGACGCACGTCCTGCGCGAGGGTCTGGTAGTCGACTGCGACCGTCTGATCGTCGCCGTCTTTGCCGGCAACGAGGTCGATGTTGCCGCCCGTTTCGAGCACGGCGGGACCTACGACTCCGGTGCGGATCTTCGGACCACATAGATCCTGCAAGATGGCGACGGGCTTGCCCATCGCTTCGCTCTCCGCGCGAATCAGATCGAAACGCGCGCCGTGCTCGGAGTGTTTTCCATGCGAGAAGTTGAGACGCGCCACGTCCATGCCGGCCTCGATGAGGCCTCGAATCCCTTCGCGGGTATCGACGGCGGGGCCGATGGTGCAGACGATTTTGGCACGACGAGCTATCATGAAGGTGTTCCGTAGGGGATGAATGCGGGGTAGTGGCTTCGCTGGGCAACCAGCCCCGCGAAGTGTGGCGCGGAGCATGCCACAGGGCACGGCGTTTCGGGTAGGGAGGTGTAGCGAACCACCCCTCGGGTTTCTGAAAGCTCCGCGGAGCCCAGCTCACTCGCGCGAGATCGCTGCGTGCGCGCCTACGCACTCGCGACGCCCCGCCCCTACGAAACACGGCGAAGTGAAGCGGCCGGCGCGAATTGGGGCGATTTCTAGCCGCAGGTGTCGTGTTCGCGCGCCCCCGGCGAATAGCTAAGAGCCGCAGCCCAATCTTCGGTCTTCGACGCAATGCGCAAGGAGCTGCTCTGCGCAGGTCCGCCCGAGTGGCCGATCTTTCTCGGCGCATTTCGCGGACAAGGCGAATTCTGCCGGCCTCGTTCTCCGCAGTTTGTTCGGCCCGGGGCGGCGCGGGCGTGGTCCTTCGGCGCCGCGCTCGGACTGCGATGGCCGCGGGTGGTGCGCGTCGCCTAAAATTCCTTGAGCATCTCCACCGCGTCGAAGACCCGAAGGTAGTACCCCGGCAGCTTGCGCGTGACGCGAAAGCCGGATTTCATGAATAGATCGAGTGCGGCCAGGTTCGCCTCAGCCGTGTGCAGCACCAGGCCCGTCGAGCCTGCAGCGCGCGCAAGGCGTTCCGCCCCAGCGAGCAGGGCCCGCCCGATTCCACGCCCGCGCTCGCGTTCGCGCACCGCGATCGCGATAAGCTCGGCGGGATGACGCTGCGCGCTGCGCACGACGCAGAAGCCCACGCGGTCGCCGCTGCGTTCAACGACCAGGGTTGGGTGGTGCTCGGCGAGCCACAGGGTCGAGCGACGCGCATCGGGGGCAAACTCCGAGAAGGCTTCCGCCGAGAGCTGGCTGACGAACGCGGCATCGTCGCCGCGGAGTGAGCGCAAGCTGAGCGGAGACCGTTGCACGTCGAGTCGCCTCGCTTGGCTCGCGGATTTAGCCTTCGGACGGGTCGAAATCGACGTGCAAGCGATTGCCGTCCGGATCGCGCAGCGAGACCTGGCTGTGGCCGAAGCCCGGCAAGCGCGTCACCCAGTGTTCGATTTTGTGCAGCTCGAGCCGCTCGAGGAACCCGCTGAGCCCTCGCCCAGAAAATGCAAAGTGCTCCAAGCGCAGCGCGCCAACGGGCGGATCGGCCGGCGCCACCTCCACCAAATGCACGACCGCTTTTTCAGCGGCGTAGAGCCATGCACCGCCGAACTCGAACGGCGGCCGCGGGCCCTTTCGCAGCTCTAGGATCCGCTCGTAAAACGCGCACATCTCGCCGAGCCGCGCTGTGCGCAGGTTGACGTGGTCGAGCCCGCTCACCAGCATCGCGGGCCTCGACTCATTCACCGCCGCGCTTGAGCGTCGAACTCGACGGCGGGCGCACGGCTGGGGTCCTCGAACTCGACGGCGGGCGCGAGTTTCTCAGCGCCGGCAGGGTCCCACTCGAGTCCAAACGGCGCGCGCCGCTGCCTCGACCCGGAGGCACCGAGCGCGTGCGGTACACTTCACCCTCGACCACGATCTCGACACCCAGCGTGCGGCAACGCCGCGCCACGCGGTCCAGATCGGCGCCTGCAACCACCAGCAGACCTGCAGGCGGAGATGGGTCGATGAACAAGTCGGCCGTCTGTCGGCGCGTACGCAAGAGCTCGCGGACCTCCGGATCGTCGACCCATAGGAAGCCCACCGTCGCCACGAACTCGCCGCGTCCAACGACGGCGCTCGCCTGAGTCAGGAGCCGTGCAATCGGATCGGGCAGCGGCGCGAGCTGCTCGATGCGAGCTCGAATCACGTCGGCTTCGAAACCCGCACTCAGGGCGTGCGCGATCCCCTGCGGAGTCACGTGCAGATCGAGGGCACCGCTCACGCCACCGATTTCCGTGAACGGAGCCAGCGCGATCACCGAGCCGATCTTGGCGCTCTTGCCGACTCGAATCGCTTGGTTGTCGAGGAAACGGCTGCTCTCGCTGGCGCGGCGCGACTCATCTGCCTCACACAAGTAGCTTCGCCCGCGCGGCGTGATGCGCAGCGTCGGACCAATCGGATCGGCGCTCTCGCCGTCCGCATCGCCGATGTCCACCACACCCAGCGCATGCAAGCTCTCGAACGCAATGCGCCGTGCAATTTCACCCGACTGAATCGCTTCGAAACCGCCGCGTTGCGCCCAGCGCTCGATCAGGCGGCCCACACCGGGAGTGCGCGCGTCCGAGCGCACATAGCCAGCGATCGCTTCCCACGGCACCCAACGTCCATCCCCGAGCTCCTGCAGCGCGTCGAGCACCAATTCGCGCAGCACACCGACCGCGCTGGTTTCGCGAAGCTCGGGTGGAGCCCGCAAGACCTCACCATCCGGGCGCGCCTCGTCCCAGGCACCGCCGCGACGCCACGCATCGAACAGCGCCCGCCCGAGATCCTGCACGTCGAGCGCGCCGGGCGGAGCGGCCAAGCCCACGGCCGAAGGATCCCACAACCCGACCGCGCGGCTCAGCGCGGCGATGAACCCAACGACCTCGGGATCGCGCCCGAAGCGCGCCGCGAATTTGGCGATGAGCGAGCGTGGCGTGCCCACGCCCGGACGCACATCGAGCGACGGATCGCGAGCTCCAAGCGCCATGGCGAGGCCGAGAGCGGCCGGATCCTCGGCGAAACGCGCGCGGTGCGGAGCGTGATCCTCACCCAACACGAAGCTGCGGATCTGATGGCGATGCGCTTCGCGCTCTGCCTGGCGCTGCGCGCCGACCACGGCCGCGATCTCGGACGGAATCACGTGGCGGTTAGGATGCACCGGCACCAGGAAGCCGCGACGCTCGAGCGCAAAGCCCACGCCGCGACGCGACGGAGTCGCACCGGACGCGCCGCGCAGGCGCATTGGCTCGCGCTCCAGATCGAGCAACTCCTCGGTGTCGACCTCGCCGCCAACGCGCTCGATGGCGGTGAGCAACTTGCGCTCGAGGGGCGCCAGTTCCTCGACTTCGCGCCGCAGTTGCTCGGCGGAGGTGAGCACTTCCCACGCCGGCTCGAGGCAAAGCGCGACGGGCGGCGTCGCCGGGCGCCCAAGGTAATGTCCCGCGATCGTCGCGGCTACGTCCTGGCCGAGCTGATGCAACAGAGCGCGCACGCCACGCGGGTCTTCACCTTCCCACGAACGCATCACGAGCATGTGCGCAATGGGCAGGAGCAGCTCGATGCCGCGCGTTCCGTTGCGCGCGAACACCACGCCGCGCGCAATGAGCGGCTCCACCGCGGCGGGCAAGCTCGGCGTCACGAGCACGCCGCGCGCTTCGGCGATGCGGTGCAAGAGCTCGCGGGTCGGGCCAGGCAGCACGTTCGGATCACGAAGCTCGGGGAGCTGGATCAGGGAGCGCGCGACTTGCGAGGGGACGTCGATGCGCTTCGCTTCATCCACCTTGATTTTGAGGCGCTCGATCAGGGAATCGAGTTCCCGATCGGGGAGCTGCCTCAAAACGTCGACGAGGCGAATAGCGGCGGAGGAGGAGCTCGGGTCTTTGGGGGACATGGTGCGACAACGTGGGTGCCGGCGGAGCGCCAGGCTCTGCGGGAAGCGCCTCGGCCCCCTCACCCGGTGGTGCCCGAGTGCTCCGATGCGCTAATCAGCCAAGAGGGTAACCATCCTACTCAAGCTCGAAAGCGGCTCGTCCGCAAGGGGTCGGCTTCGACTCGCCCCTCGGCCAGATCGGGATTTTCGTGGCGCAAACCGCCGGCAGTTTCGGCTCGCGCACTCAATCGAGCCGAAAGCGAGGCGAACCATGCGGTTTCGGGTGGTCGAGACCCCAATTTCTAGCGCCCGGGGCGCGCTCCTGGTCGCCTCGGCACGCTGAAGCGGAGTATGTATGCCGCCGCCATGATTCTTCGGGACCCGGTCCACGGGCTCGTGTCGTTTGAGTCCGCCGAGGAGTCGATCGTGCCCGCGTTGCTCGAAGCGCGCGAGGTGCAGCGCCTGCGTCGGGTTCGGCAGATGGGGCTCGCTTCACTCGCGTACCCCGGCGCCGATCACACGCGCTTTTCGCATGCGCTCGGCGCCGCCCACGTGATGACTCGGCTGGTGCGCCGGCTGCGCGTGATTCACGAGGAACTCCCCTTCTGGCAACGGCTGACGACGGAGCGGGCCCGAGACGCGCTGGCTGCGGCGCTGCTCCACGACCTTGGCCACGGCCCATTTTCGCATCTCTTCGAGGAAGTGCTGCCGCAGAGCTGCCACCACGAAGATTGGACCGAGCGTCTGGTGCTGAATCCCGACGGGGATGTGCATCGTATCCTCAGCCGCTACGACTCAGGGCTCCCGGCGCGTGTCGTCGACCTCGTGCGCGGCCGGCATGAGCTCACTTATCTGGCTCGCGCGGTAGCCGGCACTTTCGACGTCGATCGCTGCGACTACCTGCTGCGCGACGCGCACTTCACTGGCGTGGGTTACGGGAGCTATGACCTCGACTGGCTGCTGAGAAGCCTGCGTTTTGGTCCGTCTACTGCGGACACCGCGGGCCCTGCGTTGGTCATCGATGGCGCCAAAGGCATTCCGGCAATCGAGTCGTTCTTGCTGGCTCGCCTGTTCATGTTTCAACAGGTGTATTTTCACAAGACAGAGCGCGCTAGCGAGTGGATGATCTCGCGCATCCTGCGGCGTGTGGTCGAGCTCGTGTCCGACGGCACGCGCGTCGCCGGCACCCCCGCCGCCATCGAGTCCATCGCGCTCACCGGCGACGCACCCATCAGCGAGTACCAGAACCTCGACGACGCAACCCTCTGGGTAGCGCTGACGGCCTACTGCGACGCCAAGGATCCGCTACTCGCCGATCTCGCGCGGCGTTTTTGCGCGCGCCGTTTGTTCAAGACGCACGAGCTCTTCGGCGAACAAACGGCGCCAGAAGCACGACTTCGCGCGCTCGACCTCGCGCGCGAAGTCGCTGAAAAACACGGCCTCGACCCTGAGGTGTATGTGGGGCTCGACGCTGCCTCGACGGTCGCCTTCGATGAGGCTCACGACCCGCTGATGGTCGTGTTCCCCGATGGCGAGGGGCGGCCGCTGTCACAGGTTTCGTTCCTACTCGCGCGGCTCGTCGGCCAACGGATGGAGCGAGTGCGTTTGATCTTCGCGGAAGAGCTGCGCGACGATATCGTGCGGGCCCTCGCATGAACGCCCCTTTCCTGCTCAGTCTCGCGCTCGGCTGCGCCGTTGCGACGAACGCCTGGGCGGATCCGGCGAGCCGCGACGATCACGTCAGCTCCCATGTTCGCGGCGAGATCGTGCCGCAAGACGAGCCGAGCAGCGCCGACGGCGTGTATGGGCGTTTCGACGGCGATCTCACGCTCGGGCTTGGGCTCGGCGCGGAGTTTGGCGGCGGAACGCGCGGGGCCGTCGAGCTCCGGAGCCTGTACTACCACTCTGCCGGGCTCTTTTTGGGTTACGCGGACAGCCTCGATCGGACGACGCGCGTGCGACGACTGGCCTCGATCGGCGCCGAAATTCGGCCCTTGTTTCTATCGCGCTGGGCCCTCGACCTCGAATTTTTGCATCCGCTGCTCGATCTGACGCTCGACTCGCTTTCGCTCGCTGGCGCAGCCTTCGTGGCTGAGCGGAGCGCCGTGAGCCGCGTGCGCACGGGGGCCGAACTTTCGCTCGGCATGGGCGTGCCTCTGCTAGCCAAGGCGCAGGGGCCGTGGCT
>JAEUAF010000567.1 GCA_019695485.1 Sorangium sp. | reverse complement strand
CCAATACCCGACAGCGTCTCGCGCGTTAGCCGGTGCACGCTCGGAGGAAGCGCGCTGGCGAGCGCGGCGACTTCCGTGGCGGGGAGCCACTCCGGCCAGGGCTCCACCCAAACCAGCGTCGAACGCGGCAGAGCCCGCGCCGCAAGCAATGCCTTGAGCTCTCCGAGCGAGCCGCGAACTTGTTCGCGATCCGGCCGCAGCCAGTACCACGTCGTGCCGTTGGATTGATCTGCCACGATGCTCCGAGCTCAGTCGCTTCCTAAGGCGACGCTCACGCGCCACGTTTCGCCCGTCCAAATGCGTGAGACTCCGGGGACTTGCCATCAAAATCGGGCGAGTGCCACCGCTGATTCCCGACATTAGGGCTTCGAGTCAGCCCATTTCCCACAGATCCGACCAAGAGATCCCACCTCAGCGTAAAAATTGGCTAGGACGGGTTGTGAATCGCCCCGGCAAGCGTTGCGTTGCGTCGCGAGTGGAGACGCAACGCGTGCGTGCCGTCAGCCGTCGGATTGCATCTCACTCTGCGGCTCGGCAGCGGCCGCGTGCGAACACGGGAAACAAAACTCGCAGCTCCGCGGGCGGCGCGCGCAACGGCACCTAGTTTGCATTGAGCGTGAAGCTTGAACGACATCGTGACTCCCACAGCTGATGAGAGCCACGGCTTCGGTCGCGTCGTCGCGCTGAACGAAGCCTGCAAGCAGCTCTTGGCGCGCTCCTTTCAAGTCAATCTTTTGGCACTCGACGCCATGGTGCAGAGCAAGCGGGGTGGCGGACGCGTCCGCGGCTTCGACGAGGTCTCGTCGCAAATGCGCATGTGGAGCCGAGACCTACACGCGAAGCTCGAGCAACTCGGCGAGCTCAGCGCGGAGGTCGTCCAAAGAACCAGCTTGCTCACCAAGGAGGCCCATGTCCTGCGCCTGATTGGCGAGGCGGTGCGCTCGAGCGGCCACCCAGGCGCGCAGCGAGCTTTGGACGAGTGCCGTGACGCGCGCGACGCTTCGTCGCACGCGCTCGCGATCGACTGGCGCAAGATCATGGAGCTCTTGAGCGATCTCGATCAACTGGGCATGATGGCCTGCGTACTGTCACGTTCGGCCATGATCGAAGCGTGCGGCGCCGGACCCGAGCTTCGCACTCAGCTCGATCACGTATCGCGAGAGTTTTACGCGAACGCGCTTTCCGTCGTGGACATTCTCGCGGAGGCCTTGAAAGCGATGCAGCAACAGGGGAACCCATGAAGAAGGCAACGACGCTATTCGAGAACGGCGACCACTCGTGGCGGGTGTTGGCGCGCGATCCGGCTCTGCCGTCGCACCTCGTCGACACCAACGAGTACTTGATCTCGAGTCGCGGCAGCGCGCTGCTCACTGATCCCGGCGGGCAGGAGGTGTTCCCCTCCGTATTTTCAGCTCTGAGCGCGGCGGCCGACCCGCGCACGCTGACCCACATCTTCGCCTCGCACCAAGACCCTGACGTCATCTCGTCACTCGCCCTGTGGCTCTCGTTCAAACCGGACCTCAAGTGCTACACGAGCTGGCTCTGGAACACCTTCATCCCGCACTTCGGCGGCACCGCGGAGACCTTCATCTCCGTCCCCGATCACGGCGCGACAATCGAGCTCGGCAGCCGCCCATTGCAAATCGTGCCCGCGCACTACCTGCACTCGTCCGGCAATATTCACCTCTACGATCCTGGAGCGAAGCTCTACTTCAGCGGGGACGTGGGTGCGGCGCTGCTGCCGCCGGACGCGAATGAGCTGTTCGTGACGAACTTCGAGCGCCACATCCGCTTCGCCGAGGGCTTCCATCGCCGGTGGATGGGCTCGCGCGAGGCGCGCGATGCCTGGTGCGCCCGTGTCTCGCGATTGGAGATCGATATGCTGTGCCCGCAGCACGGCGCGATTTACCGCGGTCGCGACGTCCAACGCTTCATCAACTGGTTTTCCGAGCTCGAAGTGGGCGTTCTCAAGCTCGGGGGCTGAAGCTCCGCCCGAGCGCTCACTCACACGCCGGGGGCCGCAGGGAAATCGTCCAATCGTTCACCTTGTGGCACTGGTAGTGAAAGCCGCAGGGGCGCCCGCCATGCACTTGCTCGAGTTGTGCGATGCGCTCCATGCATGCCCGCACCCGCCGGCCATTCTCGGGATAGGGTTCCCGATATTGCTGTTGGTCTTGGAGCGCCATGACGGCGAAGGGCACGCAGATCGCAACCGATAGCAGCGGCCAGAACGCGGAGCGAAGCCAGGGGCGAAGCTTGGATCCAGCTTCCGCCAGCATGAGCACGAATAGCACTACGACCAACAAGCATTGGACGTAGTGGTAGCGCTGCGGCCCCCCGGCGATGGCGGCCTCACTCTTCGTCGCGACGATGACCGCCGTGAGCGCGGCGATGAAATAGGGCAACCCCAGGTAGAGCAAACACTTGGCCGTACGACGGCGCAGAATCGCGAGGGCCAGCGCCACAAAGAAGAACAGCGCCGCAAACACGTGAACGACGGGGCGGTGGCCGAGCGCCCACAATGTCGCGTCCGCGCCCCACAGCGCACGAAAACAGCCACGAAAGGCCACGTGCCACCAAGTGCGTTCGACGAGCGCCAACAGAGCCTTTGCCTCCGCCAGCTGGGCCCAGAGCCGAGCTGCTGCGCCGTGCTCGACTCCGTACGCGACATGGGCAGCGTGGGCGCCTACCCACAAGGCCTGGTAGACGCGCGCAAACCCACGCCGCGCGCACAGGCCCCGCGCGGCGTGCACCGGCGCTGCCACGAACGAGAGCGGATTCGACCACACGAACAGTTGACCGAAGAGAAACACCAGAATCGCGTTGAGTCGACGCCTTGGCATCGGCAAGAGCGCGAGCAGGAAGGCGATCAAGAGCGCGCTCCAGATAGAAAAATCCGTGTGGCAGAGCAGATGAAACTGGCCCACCGGCGCGAGCGCCATGGCAAGGCACGCCGTGAACCTGAGCGCATCCGAGCGCACGTAGACGCGAAAGGCCTTCGCGAAAAACAGCCCAAACCCGAAAAATGCCTGGAGAAGCGGCAAAATCGTCAGCACATAGGGACTCACGCGCACCGGCACGCGCACCGACAGAAACCCGATGAGGTTGGGGCCGAATGGCACGTAGCCCATCTTGAAGCGCCAGAGGGTCCACCACGCGCGACGGTCGTAAAAGAAGGCAAAGATCTTGGCCCCATCTTCGACACGCAGGCTCGGCGACACCAAGAATTGATGGCAGCGTAGGACGAGCGGCACCGCGAGCAGCAAGACGAGCGCCGCGCGCAGTGGCCAGCCGTACGCTCCCGCGCGGAGCGCCATTCGTGATGTCGCCATAGCCGTCCCTGCCACGCGGCCCGACTCGTACCAATCCGGGGTCCGCTTGGCAAGCGCGCCCCCAACACGGCGGCGTTCAGCGTGCGCGGGGCGATCTACCGCTTTCCAGTTTTAGAAACGTTCCCGACCCTGGAAGATTCTCCGCTTGGTGCCAATCCGGCTGCCACCACCTGACCTCGCGCGTGCCGCCATCGACGTCGGCATCGTGCACCGCAATGTTGAAGCGCAGCGCGTCCCACTCGCCGCTTTGGCGCAGCCGATTCAGCACGCTGTGCGGCAGCGCGATCTCGGCAGAATAGCCGCGCGGCGTTCGCACTGAGCGGACGCGAACCCCCGCGGGGACCTTCTGAGCTTCGAAGAGCGCTGGCTCGGCGTCTGCCAGCGGGCTGAACGCCAAGTATGCGAACGTTCGCCAGGGCTCCGAGTAGTCGCGGCGGTTGCCCGCGCGTTCGGGGTCGTCACGCGGATCGAGACAGACCTCGATTCCGTCTTGTTCCCACGGCAACTTATCGGCGACCGAAAGGACGCGATCGTCGACCACGTCCACCGCGACGTACACGTTGCTTGGGTCGTAGCTGAGCTCGAACCTGTACGCCGGGGCTTTGAGAGGGGGCGCCACGCGCATGGGCACGGACATCGCGAGCGTTCCCCATTCGTCCAGGCGCCCATCGACGACCACCGCGGCGCTTCTAGGCTTTAGCGCGTAGGCGCGGGAAACTACGTAGTCGAGCTGGTTCGTGAGCACGGTCGGCTCGGCCCCGCTGTCGACCTTCGCGCGCCACTCGAAGGATACAGGCGGCAGCGACGCGATGGGCTGAGCGTGTTCGACGCGGATTTTCACGGGGATCTCGCGGGCGGCATGGCTCGGCAGCTCGAGTGCGACAGCGTGCGGTGACGGCTCGAGGGGCGCGCTCGGACCGAAGTTCCCGCTGAAGCGGAGCGCGTGTGGCGTGTCGTTCCGAATCCGCAACTTGGCCGTGCCCCCGGCGAAGCTGTCGGCGAACGTGTAAGCGTTGTCGATGCTCACGCCGAGGTCGCGCACCAGCGCGTCGACGCGCTTCGCCGAGGCGTCGGTGCGCACGTCTTCGTCGACGATACCGTCGAGCAGGAGATTGGCAATCCGCGGCCCTGCGTCGCTCATGCTCACCCAAGCCATTTGGTCGAACTCTCCGAAGAGTGGGCCGCGCAGGCGACTGTGGCCGCCGGTCGTGGCGAGCACGATGTAGCTCTGCTCGTTGCGCACGGACTTCATGTAGGTGTGGTAGTGGCCCGCAAACACGGTGTAGCGGCGCCCTCGCAACGCCTGCTCGATGCGCGCAAACTGCGCCTGGCCCGTCGCGCCTTCCGTCGGATTCCAGAGCGGTCGGTGCATGAACAGGAAGGTCCAACGCACGTTGGGGTAGTGCTTGATGGCGCGCTCGAAAGCCTGAACCTGCGCGTCGCTGATCGACGCCGGCGCGCCATCCTCGGTATTTAGGCAAAGGAACAGCACGTCGCGATAGACGAAGTGATAGTAGGCGGGCCCGAAGCGCTCCTGCCAGACATCCGCCATTACGGGATTGGAGATGTCGTGGTTGCCCGGCACGAAGAAAAAGGGCATCTCGAGCGTCGCGACGAAGTCGCCAAACTCGTTCCATTGCTGGGCGATCTGCGCGACCTCGGGCGTATAGCCTTCGATCAGATCGCCGACGCTCATCACGAACGCCGGCTGCATCAAATTCGCCTTGCGCAACGCCGACTCGAAGACGAATGGGCGGTGGCCCCCAGTTCGGTCCGTGACGATCGCAAACTGGAAACTCTCGCGGCTCGGCCGAGGCTCGGAGACCGCGCTAGCTGCCGCTGGCGCCTTGGAGCGGACAGGAGCCGGCTTCGGCGGAGGCGGCACGCTCTGACAGCCGGCCGCGGCGGAAAGCAGCCAAACTTGGGCGCAGATCGCAAGCCTTCGAGAGAGACGTTCGGTCATCGAGAACCTCGTGCGGACAGCTGCGCCGATCGCACCGCGCCGAACCTGCGCCCGAACGAGCATAGCGCATGCGATACTGTCGGCGTGCGTCACCTCGCGAAAACCTGCATGATTCTCTTGAGCGTCCTCGGCAGCTGCAAGAAGAGCGCAGTCGGCACGCACCCCGATGCGACGGCCGCTCTCAACGAGCTCGAGAACCCGAGCGCGTTCCGACTACTCGCAGCCCCGAGCGGGGCGACGCTCGCGTGGAGCCCGAAGGACCGCAGGGAGGGCGCGCTCCTCACACTGGCGCTCGGCAAAGACGGAACTCCGCTCGGCAAACCTGCGTCGCTCGTGACAGAGGCCGACGGCAACGTGGAAGATCTGGTCGGCTGCTACATCGGAACCGAGCTCGCGCTCGCCTGGATCGAGCGCTCCGGCGGACAAGGCAGGGTGCGCATAGCTCGCCAGCGTGCAGGCGCGGCCGCGACCAGCGCCGAGCTCGGCGCCGTCGAGCTCTCGAGCGCGGTGCCCGGGGGCAATCTGGCGATGGCGACCGGCACTGGCACTCCGATGCTGCTCGCGCGCGGCAAAGTCTCGGCGTGCGTCGAGAGCGGCGAGATGAACTGCGCGGGGTTCGGCTTCTTCCGCCTGGAAAAGGACAAAACCACGCCATCCGGCTTTCCGCTTTCGGTGCCCGCACCCTGCGAGCGCGGCGCCATTTTCCTGGCAACCACGCGAGAGAGCCTGCACTACGGCGTGTGCTCGGCGCGCGATCATGAACCCAGGACGACCTTGTTTACGATTCAGACGGAGCCGGCCTACGCACGCGCAGATCCGGCGCTAGCGGGCTGCACGCCACTGACGCTTTCGGCGCGCGGCGCGAGCGTGTGGTTCGTCGCTGATTGCGCCGGCAAACGCCGCGCAGCACGCGTCGGCAGCGACAACACCGAGCTCGAGCTCATGGATCTGGCCTCACCACGCGTCGAGTGCCGGCAGAGCCACGCCCACATTCGCGCGGGTGCACTCGACCTCGAACTTGCCGCTCCCGAGGGCAACCTGGAAGCATTCCTCCCGAGCACGGTTGCGCCGCGCGGCAGCCGTGCCGTGTGGTCCGGCGAGGCCCTAGTCGTGGGTCAGACCAGCGCCGGACGGCTCAGCTTGTCGCGCTACGCGTGTCGGGATGACGCCTTCCGCGAACTCGAACGACGCGAGCGTCTTTCACTCTAGTGCCGGGCAGGGCGACCGGCACGGCAATCGCCGCGCCCGTCCGCTACGGCTTTTCGATCTCTTTTTCGAGCTTGTCGAGCTCTTGATCGAGGTTCTTGCTGGTGATGCTCTGGGTCGCCTCGTCCTCGAAGTCCTCCTCCGTGGGAGCGACCGGGATCTGCGCGGGCAGAGCAGCCACCGACGCGACGGGCGGCGGCGCCTCGGGAACAGCCGCCGATGGTGTCTCGCTAGCTGGCGGGGGCGGCTCTTTCTTACAAGCGACGCAAAGGGCCAACACTGGGCCCAGTAACCAAACAGGACGGAGCCTCATGGGGTGCCTCCACTCGCCGCCGGAGCCGGAGGCGGAGCCGCAGCTGGCGCCACGCTCGACGCAGGAGCCGCGCTGGCAGCAGCGCCGGCTGACGTCGTCGCCTGTTGCATCACGCGGTCGTGGCGCTTGTTCTCGTGTTCACGCATCTTTTCCAACCTGTCGAGGCGGTGCTGACGATCGTCACCGGACTTTTCGGTAGCGGCGATCTCCTCCATGCGTGAGATCCACGCCAGGCGACGCGCGTGCGTCTTGAGCTCAGCCATCACATCCGGTTTGGCCACGGCCGGACCCCAATGAGCCATCAAGCCGTGCTGGTGCTCACGGCGCCGTTCGTCACGCGAAGCGTGCCATTCCTCGAATTTTTTCTTCAATTCTTCGGGCTTGGCCTTCTTGTCGCGGAAGCGCTCGCGCAACTCTTCCCAGCGCAGGTGACCGCCCATTCCCGGCATTCCCGGCATTCCCGAGGGCATGCCAGCTGGCATACCGGAGGGCATTCCCGGCGGCCCCTCCCCTCGATGCATCCCACTCGGCATCGCCGATGGGTCCAGCATGGGATGATGGTCCATCCCATGCCGATGACCAGATCCCTCCGGATGGGGACCTCGAGGCCCTGGTGGGTCGGTGGCGGCCGCGGTCGCTGCAACGAGCAGCGCTGCGATTGTCAGATAGGTGTGTCGCATAGGGTCCCTCTGCCGATGCGTTGGAGTGCGCGGCACGACGCTAGTCGAAATGGAAGCCAGCGCCAACCCGGAAAAGCGCTACGCCGCCCCGGCCCGGGTGCACCGCGCGTGACTTGACGTCAACAGTCGCTTCGCGGTTGTCCCGCTGCGCAGGCATGCGCCGCACGAGAAGCTGTCTCGCTGGGGCTATGCCCGAGACCCGCGCTGCTCCGCAGCTGCAGCGCCGAAAAAGTTGCCCTGGTCCCACTTGCGCTGCACTAGCGAGCAGCCGAGGCATAAGCTAGAAGAAGCGCCATGCCTCGGCTGCTCGACCGATACGCCAAGAACCCCATCCTCACCGGGCGGGATTTTCCCGCGGAGTCAGGCATCAAACGAGTCTTCAACTCGGGCGTCATCAAAGCTGGGAAGCGCTACGTGATGGCGTGTCGCGTCGAAGATGCGGCGCTCAGAAACCGGATCTGGATCGCCGACAGCGACGACGGCTATCACTTCACGCCGCGCCCCGCCCCCATCGAACTTCCCAGCGGAGACCCGGAGTTCGCCGAGTACACGGCGGGCATGTACTACGACCCGCGCATCACTGAACTCGACGGGGTCTTTTACTTGATGCACGCCGCGCACAGCGGGCACGGCTGTCGCTTGAGTCTGGTGCGCACCTTGGATTTCGATCGCTTCGAGTGGATGGGGCACGTCTCGGCGCCTGACAACCGCAACGGCGTGTTGTTTCCCGAAAAGATCGGCGGCCTCTACGCGCGCTTGGAGCGACCGAATACGGGCGGGTCGTTCGGCGACATGTGGGTGAGCTATTCGCCCGACCTGATCTTCTGGGGGAAGGCGCGTTGCGTGCTGCGCAATCGGGACGTGCGTTGGGCGTGGACCAAGATTGGTCCGGGCGCCATGCCGATCAAAACCCCGCACGGCTGGCTCACGATTTTCCACGGGGTGCGCACCCAGTGCGCTCAGCACTACGTGTACCAGCTCGGCGTGTGCCTGCTGGATTTGGCGGACCCATCGAAAGTGCTCAAGCTCGCGGAAGAAGCCATTCTCGAGCCCGAGGAGATGTACGAGCTCGTCGGTCAGACTCCGAGCGTGGTGTTTACGTCGGGTGCCGTCGTCGAAGACGACGACAGCGTGAAGGTCTACTACGGCGGCGCCGATACCGTGCAGTGCGTCGCCACCACGACCATCGCGCGACTGCTCAAGGCCTGTGGCGTGACCGCGATCTAGATCGCCGCCACCGAGCTGCTGCTGCACGCTCGCTCCCGGCCCAACGGCTGAGCGACCTAGTTCATGCGTGTGTGTGCGGCTGAGCCGAAGGCTCCGGCCATGCGCTGGCCCGGCGGAGCCCTTCAGTCAGCGAACTTCCCATCGAGAGCGACCGCTGCATTGGCGAGCATCATCGCTTGCCGAAGCAGGCGGAGCGAGGCCGCCTGGTCCTCACCCGGTGGGGTATTTGCGAGGATCACTTCTGCAAACCGCTGCGCCGCGACGTGAATGGCTTCGTAGTGGGAAAGCTTGTCGGGGTTCGGGGGATGGTGGGAAAACACGTAGCTTGGGTCGAAGTTTTTGTGCTGCATGTTGCCTTCGTATCACTCTGAGGCCCGTTTCGGGTCATTCAGTGGAAAAACGAGGCTTGCATAGGGCGCAAGACCGAGCAACGCTCGGCGCAGAATGAGCGATCTGGTCGCGTTTACTGATGGCGGCTGCCGGGGAAACCCCGGAGTCGGCGCGTGGGCTTTCCTGCTGGTTGACAAGAAGACGCGACAAGCGCTGGAGCGCGCTGGGGGTGAACCCAACACCACCAATAACCGCATGGAGATGTGGGCCGCGATTGCCGCGCTCGAAGCGATCAAGCCCGGCGAGACTCGCGTCTTGGTGGTGAGCGACAGCAAGTACCTGATCGGCTGCTGCACCGAATGGATGGCAGGCTGGAAGGCCAAGGGCTGGAAGCGCAAAGGCGATCCGCTGAAGAACCTCGACCTCTTGCAGAAGCTCGACACGCTCATCACGCCACGCCAAGTCGGGTTCCGCTGGGTCATGGGCCACTCCGGACATCCAGGTAACGAGCACGTAGACCGGCTCGGAAACGAAGCCATGGATCGCATCCAGCGCGGCCAAGACCCGGCGCACGAGCGACGCTTCGAGTGGACCGGACCGCTCGAGTAGGCGCACCGAAGCCAAGACCTACATCGTCGCTCGCCGGGGGCGCGTCCCGGGCCGGCCGCCCGCGATATTTCTTCTCAAGGCCGCGCCGCAAAAACCGTTCTAAGGAGGCGATGTCAGGTTCCATCTCGAGTGTCGGTTTCGCGGACCAGTACGCGGCAACCGTCGAACGCAAGGCGCTCAGCGCAATCCAACAGCAGGGGCAACAGTCGCTTCGGCTGATCCAAGCCGCCACCCCGCCGGCCAACACCGCAGCGGGCGTCGGCCAGCACTTGAACGTCAAGGCCTAGTCCCCGAGAGCCCGCCGTAGGCAGCGCCCGCTCGCGCTGATCCGCTCGGCAGGTTCGCCCGTATTGGAGTTCACGCCCCTGGGCGTTCGGGCGTCATCGCGCCCGCGTTGACTCTTCGGGAGGAACCATGGCTGACACGATTCTGATCACTGCGTCCCAGCGCATCGAGCGCCCGGCGCACGAAGTGCGCGCTCAATACCGCGATATCGACCACCACATCCGCAACAACGTCCATCCGAGTATCCGCTATCAGTGGGAGCCGGCCGCCGCGGGCGAACGCAAGATCCGAACGACCTTTCGTATCCTTGGCGTCCCGCAATACGACGTGTCGCTGCTCGAAGACGCCGAGGACGGCTCCTTCGTGATTCGCTACCTCGAAGGCTCGAACGCCGGCATGGTTCTGGTTCACAGGTTCGTGCCCCTCGAAGACGGCGCGACGGACGTCCAGCTCTTCGCCGACGCCCCAGCGAGCGTCGGACGCAAGCTGCTCGGTCCGCTGTTCGTCGCAGGCGCCCGTCAAGTGATGAAGAAAGCGCTCGCGGAGGATAAGCGCGATCTCGAAGGCGGGGCCTACGTGCCAGACCGGGCCGCGGGCGACGTCGAGCGGGCGGTCGCGTGCCTTTCCGACGCGCGATCCGCGCCGCCTGCCGATATCCGCTTGTTGCTCGAGGCCGCTTGCCTGGTGGCGACCGCCGATCAGGAGATCGATGCAGCCGAGCGGGACGCACTCGTGCGCATTGTCAGGCTATTGGGCGTCGAGGCGCGCGAGCTTGGCTTCGTCGAAGCCAAACTGGCCTTTTATAGCAAGCTGAACGAGGGCGCTCAGATCGCCGACGAGGTCGATCGCGTCGGGAGCGGGCTCCTGGCCGCGAAGCTCGGAAAAAGCGGCGTCCTCGCGGCCACGGTGGTTGGGCTCGTGAGCCATGGCCTGTCGACGGGCGAGCTTGCCCTCTTGCGGCGACTCGCACTGGCGGCAAGCGTGGATACCTCGGCGCTGGCCGCCATCATCGACGAGGCCGACACCAATTTGAGCGCCCGCGGCTGAAGAGCGCGGTCAAAGCGACGACCGCCCTCGGCGCCGGCTCCGGCCACGCGAGTGGCGACTAGCGGCACCGTCACGGCGCTTCGCCGGTCGTCACCGGGTACTTCTTGCTGTTCCAGACGCCGAGACCTTCGTTCAACACGGTGACCTTCTTGAACCCCGCTGCGAGTAGCTTCTGCGCGAGCTGTCCCGACTCGGCGTGCGGACACGAACAATAGCAAACGAGCCACGCCGACTTCGGGAGCTTGTCGAGGTAGGGAGCGGGATCGTAAAAGGGTACGCTGACCGCGCCCGCGATGTGCTGCGCTGCATAGTCCGAGGGCGCCCGCGCATCCAAGATCGCCATCTTCGCGCCGCGCGTGAGCTCCGCGTTGACGATATCCACAGAGGTCGTCCCCGGATGAACGGTGAAGCCTTTCGGTTCCGGGCCGCGCGGATTCAACGGAACAGGACCCAGCGGCAACGGGGGAATGCTTGGCGGCGGCACGACGGGTTGTGGCAGCGCGACGACCTCTTGTTGCCAGCCGCGCAGGGCCAGAATTATCCCGTCGATCTCCTCGGGTTTCAGCTTGTCGCCGAACGCGTGCATGGCCGTGTGGGGACGACCCGCGCGGATTGCGTAGCGCAAGAAGCCGTTACTGGCGCTCGCCAGAAAATCGGGATTCCCGAT
>JAEUAF010000547.1 GCA_019695485.1 Sorangium sp. | reverse complement strand
CGCGGACTCGAGCGGTCGGGTCGAGCTCTCGGATCCGCGGTTTCACGGGTTTCTGGCCAATGTGAGTCCCTCCGAGTTCACGCGCGCCTTCGAAGCAATGCTTCCCGAACGGCTATCCGGCGCAGAGTTTTTGCGCACGTACGAAGGCACTACGGACCCGCTCACCCGCGTGGAGCCGGACAGCGTTTATCCAGTGCGAGCTGCCACGGCGCATCCGATTTGGGAGCACCACCGTGTGCGTATTTTCAGCGAGCTGCTGGAGCCACCGGCGACGGACGCGCGGCTCGAGTTGCTCGGTGAGCTCATGTACGCCTCGCACGAAAGCTATTCGGCGTGCGGGCTCGGCTCCGAGGCGACCGACCGTATTGTTGCCGTGGTTCGCGCGGCGGGCGCCGAACGCGGGCTTTTCGGGGCAAAAATCACGGGAGGGGGCTCTGGAGGGACGGTCGCAGTGTTGGCGCGGGCGGACGCCGCCCCGGTCGTTCAGGAGCTCGCGGAGCGCTACGCACGCGAATCCGGGTGTCGCGCGCGCGTTTTTGCTGGTTCGTCGGCCGGGGCGGGGCAATTTGGAGCCGTGACTCTGCCGAGCTCCTTGCTTGCACCAAGAAGTTAGGTCTGCTTACGAAGAAGGCCCCGCATGAATATTCTGGTTACCGGCGCTGCCGGATATATCGGTTCTCACGCCGTAAAGGCTCTGCTGTCGGCAGGGCACCGCGTGGTCGCGCTCGACAACTTGAGCCGAGGTCACCGCGTCAGCATCGCGGACGATGCCCACTTCGTGGAGCTCGACGTGCGAGATACGGCGGCCGTGCTCGGCGTGCTGCGCGCCGAACACATCGAGTGCGTGATGCATTTTGCGGCGTTCGCGTACGTCGGAGAGTCCGTCGAAAACCCTCTGCTCTATTACGACAACAACACGGGCGGGACGCTCAGCCTGCTGCGCGCAGTCGAGCAGAGCGAGTGCCGGCGTCTGGTGTTCAGTTCGACCTGCGCGACTTACGGGGAACCGGACTCGATGCCGATCCGCGAAGAGACGGCGCAAAATCCGATCAACCCGTACGGCGCGTCCAAGTTGTTTTCCGAGCGCATGATCCGCGAGCTGTCGCGCAAGCTCCCAAGCTTCTCCTGCGCGCTCCTGCGTTACTTCAACGTGGCCGGCGTGGCTGCTGACGGCACGCTCGGCGAGCATCACGATCCTGAAACCCACCTGATCCCCGTAGTGTTGCAAGCGGCGCTCGGGGTGCGCGAGAAAGTGGTGGTCTTCGGCGACGATTACCCGACGCCCGATGGCACGTGCATTCGCGACTACATCCACGTCGAAGACTTGGTGGAGGCTCACATCGCCGTGATGGAGGCGCTGCGGCCCGGCGATTTGCGCGTGTACAATCTGGGCATCGGCCGCGGTTACAGTGTGAAGGAGATTCTCGATGCAGCGCGTTCGGTCGTGCGGCGTCCCTTCACCGTCGAGACTGGCCCCCGACGTCCGGGAGATCCCCCGGTTCTGTTCGCGGACGCCAGCCGGGTGTCGCGAGAGATCGGCTGGAAGGCAAAGCGCACGGACATCTCGGCGACGATCGAGAGCGCCTGGCGTTGGTTCCAGACCCATCCGATGGGATATCGGGATTAGGGGCGGCGTGGTAGGCCTGCGGCCTCCGTATGAAGTTCGTTCACGCCGCCGACCTCCACATCGATAGCCCGCTCAGGGGGCTGGAGCGCTACGAGGGCGCGCCGGTGGAGTTGATCCGCGGCGCGACCCGGCGCGCGCTCGCGCATCTCGTCGACCTGTGTCTCGAGGAGGGCGCCAAGCTCCTGGTGTTGTGCGGCGACCTCTACGACGGCGACTGGAAAGATTACTCCACCGGGTTATTCTTTTGTCGGCAAATGGCCAGGCTCCGCGAAGCGGATGTCACCGTGGTCTGGATTCGCGGCAATCACGACGCGGCGAGTCGTTTGACTCAGCACCTGAGGCCACCCGACAACGTGCACGAGCTCTCGCACGCGCGCCCGGTGACACTCGAGCGCGAGCTCGATGGGGTGGCGGTCGCCATCCACGGGCAGGGCTTTTCCAAGGCCAAGGTCACCGAGGACTTGAGCGAACGCTATCCGGCGCCGGTGTCCGGTGCGTTCAACCTCGGACTTTTACACACCGCGCTCGATGGTCGGGAAGGGCACGACGCGTACGCGCCCTGCCGCGTCGAATGGCTGGTCAATCGCGGCTACGACTATTGGGCGCTCGGGCACGTGCATCAACGCGAAGAGGTCTGCAAAGACCCCTGGATCGTGTTTCCGGGAAATCTGCAGGGGCGGCATGCGCGCGAAACGGGCAAAAAGGGCGCCACGCTGGTCAACGTGCTCGAGGGGCGCGTCGCCGAGGTGGAAGCGCGTGCGCTCGATGAAGTGCGCTGGGCTCATCTCGTATTCGACGCCAGCCGCGCCGCCTCGGCAGACGACGTCGTGGACGGCGTGCGTGAGCAGGTTGCGAGTGCGGTGGCCGACGCCGACGGCAGGCTGACTGCGGCGCGCGTGAGCATTGTCGGCGCGAGCCGCGCGCACGCGGCGCTCAGCCTCAGTACCGAGCGTTTTCAACACGAAATTCGTGTGCAAGCGCTGGACGTGGGGCGCGATGCGGCGTGGATCGAAAAGGTGGTCCTGAACACGCGCCCGGAGGGCGATCCGCTGCTGTTGCGCGCACGCAATGATCCGCTGGGCGCCCTGTTGCGTGCGCTCGACGGACTGCGCAGCGACGAAGCGAAGCTCGGCAATTTGGCGGAGGAGCTCGCTGAGCTCAAGCGCAAACTGCCCCGCGAGCTACTCGACGGTCCGGACGCGGCACGCCTGTCCGACGGCGCTGACGTGAAGGCGCTGCTCGACGATATCGAGGGCCTGCTCATGCCACTCCTCTCCGAGGAAGCGAGCGAGAGTTGAGGATCGCCCGACTCGACTTGGCGGCGTTCGGTCCGTTCAGTGACCGTTCACTCGATTTTGGCGGAGGCGCACCCGGCGGGTTGCACCTCGTGTACGGCCGAAACGCTGCGGGTAAGAGCTCTGCGTTGCGCGCCGTGGCCGACTTGCTCTTTGGGATCCCCTCGAAGTCCAGTGACGATCACGTGCATCCGTACCAGGCGCTTCGCATTCGCGCGCTGCTCGAAGACGGCAACGGTGAGCGTGTCTTGGTCCAGCGCTTGAAGCGCGGTAAAGACTCTTTGCGCGACGAAAACGACGCGCCGCTCGATGAGATGGTGCTGAGGCGCCTGCTTGGTAGCGTCGATCGTCCGATGTTCGAGCGCGTCTTCGGGCTCGACCATGA
>JAEUAF010000420.1 GCA_019695485.1 Sorangium sp. | reverse complement strand
TGGCGCCTCCGAAGCCCATCGCGCCGCCCGTGCCGCTCTCGCCCGAAGCCGAGCTTCCACACGATAGCGCCGCTAGCGCGGGAGCCGACACAGCGAGCATGCCCAAGCCTTGGAGCGCCTGACGTCGCTCGAGAACGACAGCTCGCGACCCGGTGCTGGGTTGTTCTGAGAGAGAGACCGGAAGTGTAGCGTTGGCGGGCGAACCCTCGACCGTTTGTGGTTTCTTACTCACTGCTCTGACTCCTGAGAAGGCGGGCGCCCGCGAGCGAAGCCCATGTCGCGACCATGGATGCGCCGCCGCGCGCGAAGCGCTCAGCTGGCGTTCGACTCGTCGACCACCGATGACGTCGACACTGAAATAGCCGACGCTAGTTGATGCCCGGACGGTGCAGATGATTTCTCCTCAACAGAACGCGGCCCAGTTGGATGTCGATTGTGTCGCGCGAAGAGCCCTGAATCCTGGGGAAATTAGGGGAAGGACTCGCTCTGTGAAGATCTGATGACGATTCACTACGTGCTGTGTGCAGCAGTGCGAATATGACGAATTGACGACGAGTGAGTCGATTGAGTGAATGCGCGGCGCGCTATCGATGACGCTCAGTGACGACGCTTCGCGCTCCCCCTGCGTTGCTCGCTGCGCGCGACAGCGCCGTGCACTCTGCAATGTCGAGATCACAAATTGAATACGCTCGCTGCGCGGCGATCAGCGCCAAGCTGACGCTCATGCCGTGACCTCTGCCGCTGAGGCTGACGCTCACGCGCCGACGCCGACGCCCCGACCTCTGACTGCCGCTGACGTCCCGACCTCTGACGCCGACGCTGACGCCCTGACCTCTGACGCGGACGTCCTGACGCCCTGCAAGAGCGACCTGACACGTTCCGTGCGGCGCAGCGCGAGCTTTGCGCTGCTACTGGCTGCTACTGTGAGTCTTTAGGGAGCACGAGGCGACCGTCGAGGCGCACGTCGCTGACGGCTGCGCCCAGCACCTCGCGTCGCGCCTGATCGGGCGTCCGATCGCGGAGCTCAGCGAGCTTCTGTGCGAACGCCGCCAGCCCTGACTCGGCGAGCAGCCGCTCGAACTCTTCGCGCAAGCGCCGACCGAGCGCCGGGGCGCGACCATTGGTGCTGATGGCTACGGCGACGACGCCCGCGCGCGCCAGCGCCATGTGCGAATAGGAGTTTCGCTGCGGCTGATCGGTGGCGCAAAACAAGATCCGCCGGTCCTCACAGAGCGCCGCCATGCGGGCGCCGAGAGTCAAATCCCGCTCCACCAGCACGGCGAGCCATTTGCCGTCCAGATCCGCCGGGTCGAAGCCGCGCCGCTGGTGTTGTAGCGCGAGTTCCTTCAAGAGCAGGCTGAGCTCCGCGCACGGCGTTTCCGCCACGACTTCGACCCTCGCCCCCGCTTCGTGCAGCGCGCGCGCGCGGTCCCGTGCTTCGAGCGTGCCTCCGACGACGAGGCAGGACTTGCCTTCGAGGTGCAGCGCGACGGGGAATGAAGGGGCCACGCCGCAAGCGTAGCTTAGCGTTCTTTGGAATGAAACACGCTCGGCACCAAGCGCTGAGTGACGAACTTCACTTCGCGCTCCGCGTCGCCGATGCGTTGCAGAAAAAGGCCGGTGAACGTGCTGAAAAGCGCGTCTCCAGGCACCGCCGTGCCGGTGCTCGCGGGGCGCGTGACCCAGCGTTGGATCTTGGTCAAGACCTCTGGGCTGATCGGGTTCACTTGAATCTTGCCGCTCACGCGCAACGCGCTGCTATCGGGGATTTGGCTGCGATCTCCCGCAAGTAGGCGACGCGCTTCGGCGCAGCGGCGCAGCACGCCTTCGATGGTCGTGGTCCAGCGCACCTGAGTTCCGCCCGGGCGCGTGATTTCGACGCGATAGGCTTCCTCCCAAACGTGCCAGGTCACCTTGCAAGTCTGTGCAGTGGTCGAGACGGGGTCGGCCAGGTTGGCCCTGAACAGCGCGGCAGTGAGCACGATTGTCGTGGGTAGCCCGCGGCTCAGCTTTTCCTGAATTTGTTGGTCGATGACGTCGCGAAATCCGATGCTCAGGTAGAGCAGGTTCTCGTCCGCATCCCATTCCAGCGTTGCCGCGCGCAGCGTTCCTGCGAGTGCCGCTTGCTGGGCGTGTGCCGGCGCCCCGAGCCAGGCGAGCAGCACGAACGCCAGGGCGACGAGTACGCTGCCCCGCGCCAACAGGGCTCCCGAGCGGCGGATGCGCGGGCGGGTCACGATTTCTACCCCGGCGGCTAGCGGCCGCCCGCGGGCCCCTCACCCCTGACGGGGACAAAGCTCAAGACATTCGAGAAGGCGAAGGCGAAGCCGCCTGCGCTGGTGTCCATGCGCAAGCCGAGATTCGCAGTGACGTCGATCGGGAGCCTGGCGAGCCCGGAATATCCCGGTGGAGGCTCGGTGAGATCGCGTCGACCCGCCACGCCGTAGAGGCCGGCGCTCGCGAACAAGTCGATGCCGAAAATCGAACGATGCCCGCGGTAGAGCGGGATGCGGTATTCGCCGCTCAGGCGCAGCGCGTAGTCACCGTAACGCACCTCCACGATGTCAGTGCCGAGGAAGTTCGGGGCGGGGCGATGATCGAAGTTCATGCCGAGCACGCGGTCCGGCAACAAGTCGCTGAAGTCGCCCACGTAGAACTGCTCGAAGAACGGCGCGTGCCCGGAGATCCCCCCGGCGAACACGCCGAGCTTCAGCACGTGATTGTGGAAGGGAAGCTTCCACCAGTGCGAAGCGTCGAGCTCGAACTTCTGATAGTCATAGTCGAGCGCCGCTGGCAGCAGGCTGAGCTCGCCGCGGAACGAAACGAACCAGCCTCGCGTCGGCAAAATCGGGTGATCGCGGGTGTCGAGTTGCAGCGTGCCGCTGAGCGTCGAAAGCACGCTCTTCCCGCGCACCACGTGGAAGTCCACCGGCTCCAGCAAAAATCCGCGAAACTGCGAGGCCGCGTTGGGTAGGTCGGCGTCGATGGTTTCGAGCCGATACGTGGCCCAGAACTGCGTCGAAATGGAGAGGTCGCGACCGATCCCCAGCGAACCCCCAAAGCGCTTGTAGCGCACCACGGCGGGGCCATCGGCGACTTCGGGCCCGTTCGGGTGCGCCCAGTTCTGGCGGCCATAGCCGAAGGAATCCAGCGCGTTGTTGAAGAGCAGCACGCCGCTCGTCATCCACGGACCGCCGAGGAACGAGGGATCGAGGAAGCGCACGCGCAGCGCGATCTGAGGAGGCACGTTGGCCGTGGCCCCACCGACGGCGGCGGCGCCACCGAGCGTGATGCCCGACCCGCCTAGGTTGGTCTCGGCCACGTCGAGCCCGGCGTAGGCGGAGAGTCGCCTCGCTCGCCCACGCTCATCGGCGTCCGCGGAGAGACCCATCGCGATGTCGTTGACGACGATGGTGTTGCGCTCCGCGACGTCGATGACCAGCACCACGCGGCCGCGAGCGGAGCCCTTCCGCAGCGAGAACTGAATGTCCCGGAAAAAACCGGTGCCGAGCAGACGAAAGCGCGTAAGCTGCACTTCGGGATCGTCCACGTCGAGCACGTCGCCGGGCTTGAAGCGCACGTAACGCAGGATGACGCGCGTGCTGGTGCGCGTGTTGCCGCGCACTTTGATCGACTCGAGCGTGTAGCGTACGGCACTCTCGTCGCGCGCGGCTGGAGGCTGGCTGGGCTCGCTCGACGTCGTTCGCGCTGGCTGTTTCGCCGGCGGCGGCTGCTCGGGGAGCGGTCGAGCTTCTGGCTTCGGCGGGGGCGCTTCGGTCGGCGGCTCAGCGGGCGGTTCGTCGCCCTCGAGTCCCCAGGTGTCGCGCGGCTCTGGCGCGGCGGCGTCGGGCTCAGCGGCGGCCGGCACGCCTTCCGCTGCGACCGCTCGAGGGGGCGCCGCCGGCTGCTCCGCGTGCGCCGTGCCCGCGAGTCCTAGGACGAACGACAGGATGGCAACCGGCTCGACGCGGAGCTCCCTAGGCACGGCCGGCCGAGCGTAGCACCCCGCGGGCTTCTGCTGTCGAGTGAACTTCGGCGGAGCCGCCTCGGCAGGCCCGCTTTCAGCCGCGGAACGGGGGCCTTTCATCGGCCAGAGCGGGACGGGACGCGTTCATAGGCCTCCGACAACGCGCGCAGGCGCTCGGCGATGGCCGGAGTCAGTTGGTCCTCGCGAAAGCGATAGGTCCAGTTTCCGCTCGGAGTGCCGGGCACGTTCATGCGCGCTTCGCTGCCCAATCCCAGCACATCCTGAAGCGGGAAAAGCGCGGTATTGGCGACCGAGCTCAGCGCGAGTCGAATGAAATCCCAATGCGCATCGACGCCGTCGGAGCCCGCATACGACAGCGCTCGTTGGCGCTCGGCGAGCAAGCGCTCGCGTTCCCCCGCGTCCGCAGCCTTGGCGTGCGACGAGAGCCAGCCGGCGATGGTGTCGTTGTCGTGCGTACCCGTGTAGACGACGGTGTTGCGCGGGTAGCGGTGCGGCTGGTAGTCGCGAAAGTCACCCGAGAAGCCGAACTCGAGCACGCGCATGCCCGGCAAGCCGAACTGCTCACGCAGCGCGTGAACCTCCTCCGTAACCAGGCCGAGATCTTCCGCGATGAACGGCAGTCCGCCGACGGCTTCGCGGAGCTTGCTGAAGAAGTCCTGACCCGGCACTGCGACGAAGCGGCCCTCGCGCGCGGTTTTGGCCCAGGCCGGGATCTCCCAGTAGCGATGAAACGCGATGAAGTGATCGAGTCGCACGGCGTCGAAGCGCGCCAAAGTGCCGCGCAGACGGCGGATCCACCAGTCGTAGCCGCGGCGCTCGAGCTCGGCCCAGTCGTAGATGGGGTTGCCCCACAGTTGGCCGTCACTCGAGAAGTAGTCGGGCGGAACTCCGGCCACCACGCGGCGCTCGCCGCGCTCGTCGAGCTGGAAGATTTCGCGGTGCTGCCAGACGTCGGCGCCGTCGTGCGCCACGAACATCGGAACGTCCCCGAGCAAGCGCACACCAGCCGCGCGGCAATGTCGGCGCAGCTCCTCCCTCTGGCGATGGAAGGCGAACTGGACGAACTCTTCGAAGGCGACCTCGCGTGCAAGTTCACGTTCCGCGCGCTCGAGGGCTTCCGGGCGGCGCAAGGCGAGATCCGGATCCCAATCGCGCCAGGGACGCGATTGGTGGGCCCGCTTCAGCGCGCGGTAGAGGGCGTAGCCGCGCAACCAATGTTCGGTGTCGGCGCGAAACGCATGAAATTCCTGGGCCCAATCGTGTTGGACGCGCGCTCCGAAACGTTCGAACGCCTGGCGTAAGCGCTGCATGCGATAGCGGCGCGCGCTCGGCCATAGGCAAGCGCTCGCTCGTGCGAGGCGCGGCAGGGCTTGGATTTCGCGCGCCTCAAGCAGCCCGTCCCGCGCCAGCAGCTCCAAACTAATGAGCAGCGGGTTACCGGCGAAGGTCGAGGGGCTGTCGTAGGGAGAATCCCCACCGCCGAGTGGACCGACGGGCAGCATTTGCCACCAGCCCTGGCCCGCCGCTTTCAAGAAGTCGACGAAGCGATGGGCGGCAGGGCCGAGATCCCCCGAGCCGTGTGGGCCCGGAAGGCTACTCGGGTGGAGGAGAATGCCGCTGGCGCGTTCGTCGAATGGAGAAAAAGTCATGGCAAGGGAAGGCAGAGGCAGTCAGCCGTCGTGTGGCTTGGCCTCGGTCTGCGGATAGAGAAGTGAGGCAGCCACGGAAAGCGTGAGAACCGAGACGATGACGCCAAGCGACAGCAAGGGGGAGAGGTGGACGAAGCTGCTGAGCGCCATCTTGGCGCCGATGAAGAGCAGTATCAGAGCCAGGCCTTTTCCGAGGTAGTGAAAACGCCCCATCATGCCAGAAAGCACGAAATAGAGCGCGCGCAGCCCCAGAATTGCCATGATGTTCGAGGTGTAGACCACGTACACGTCATCGGATATCGCGAGAACGGCTGGCACTGAATCCACCGCGAACAGAACGTCGGTGAACTCGACCACGAGCAGTACCAGAAACATCGGCGTCGCGTAGCGGACGCCATCCTTCATGAGAAAGAAGCGGTCGTCGGAGTATTCCGTCGTGGTGCGCAGGAAGCGCCGGCCGAGCTTGAGCGCGATGTTGTCTTCTGGGTCGACTGCCTCTTCCTTGCGAAACAGGAGCTTGGCGCCCGTGAGCAGCAGGAAGCCGCCGAAGACGTAGTTCATGAAGTGGAACTTCGAGAGCAGCGCTTCGCCGGCGACGATGAATACGCCGCGCATCACGACCGCGCCCAAGATCCCCCAAAACAAGATGCGCTGTTGGCGACTTTCGCTGATGCGAAAGTACGTAAACAGGACCAGGAAGACGAATAGGTTGTCGACCGAGAGTGACTCCTCGACGACGTAGGCGACGAGGTAGGGGACAGCCGCGGCCGCACCATGTTGGTGATAGACGAAGAGGCTGAAGCCGACGCCCACCACGCCGAAGAAGACACTGCGCACGAGGGCTTCGCGAAACGCGACGTGCCCCTTCGATCGACCGAACATCAGCCGGTCGAAGGCGAGGGCGACCACGACTACGAAAACGAAGACTGCCCAGTCGGTCGCCCTGGCTCCGAGATGCATGCTAGTGCTGGCTCCAAGCCGAACGCAGGATGCTCTCAGTTCTTGCACGGGAGATCGAGCAAAATTGGGCTCGCGGGGTGGGTGGCTCGCCTCCCGGGGCGGGATCCGGCGTCCGGGGCCACGTGGTCCTTACGCTCGGCACCATTGGGGTCTGCTATCACGCGCCGCTTCCCCGTGCTAGATCGGTTGGCGCGGTATGAAAGCGATATTCGCGCAAGTTTCGCCTTCGCGTGTCCGTTCAGGGTCGAGTAGGGTGCCTGCTCGCTGGGCGCTTCCGGGTTCGCGACTCGTAGCGGTCGTGGCCCTATCGCTCTTCGCGTGCAAGCGCGCTCCGGCGCCGGAGCCTCTGCGACAAGCGACGCCCAACGGGCAACCCAGCCCCGCTGCTTCTTTGCCGCACGTAGAGCAGCTGGCCGCACCACCGGACGCGATCGTGAAAGTGGTTTGGGAAGATCCGCCCGGCTGGAAACGTTTGCCGGTCACGAGCGCCATGCGGAAGGCCACGTATCGCGCTCCGCGTGCCGAGGGAGACAAGGAAGAGCCCGAGCTTTCCGTGTTCTACTTCGGCCCCTCCCAGGGCGGCGGCGTGGAAGCCAACATCACGCGCTGGGTGAGCCAGTTTCCCGGTACGAAGCCCGACGCCGTGCACCGCGAAGACCGCTCGGCCAACGGGCTCACGCAGCACGTGGTCGCGATCGACCACGGCGCGTTCACGTCCGGTATGCCCGGCGACCAAGCCACGATGAAGGATGCCTTTGCGTTGCTCGGCGCAATCGTCGAGGCGCCGAGCGGGTCGTACTTCTTCAAGCTCGTGGGGCCGGAAGCGAGCGTCAAGGCGGCCCGCGCCGCGTTCTACCACTTGCTCGATAGCGTCAAACCGTCGAGCTGAGGGCGAGAGCCATCGCGCAGCCGCTGCCCCGTCGCGCCTCGACGCTGCTCACGTCGCCGCTTTCATTTGCGGACTTTTTGTTTCGTCTCGCATTCTTCGCGCTGGCGCCGTTCGCGATTGTGATTGTCGCTGAGCTGTTCCCGGTGCGAGGTGCGCTGATCGATGTGGGGCTGGCGCTGTGCGTGTTCGTGTTCGCGGAAGCCGCGCGCGGCGTGGCCAACCGCTATCGGCCCGTTCGCTGGCTGCTTTCCGAGGCTTTGACCTTCGAATCGCACTACCGCGAGCGCGCGCCGCGCCGCTTCGCTTACTACGTGTTCTATCCGCTGCTGTTCCCGTACTGGCTGTCCGTGCGCGAGGCGCGCCGCGAATTTCTGATGTACCGGAGCTACACGCTCGGAAGCTTCCTCTTGCTTCTGGCGTCGCTCGGCTATCAGTACCTGAGCCAGTGGGCGCCGGATCTCGGCTTTCGGACGTTTTTGCCGTTCGTGTTGTTGGCGCTGGTGGTCGAGACACTACTCGTGCTCGCGCTGCTGATGCCAATCGCGACCACGGTGGTCTGGTACCACGCCAGTTTTCGGCGCGGTCGCTTGTTGCTGGTGCTGTTGACGGGCCTCGCCTCGACGGCGGCGTCACTCGTGTACGTGGCCGGTCGCCGAGAGCCGGTGGTCTCGTACGCCACGCGCGAGCGGGTGCGCTTGCGTACGGCGGCCGCGCCAGTGCGCGCACATCGCGCGCTCGGTCGCGCGCTGCGCGCTGCCCTTTCGCGCCTGGATGGCTGGAAGGGCGTCGCGGCTGACGGCCGCGTGGAAGGCGACCCCCTCGAACAAGCGCGCAAGAGCCTGCTCGCCTTCTACAAGGACGATGAAGCGCATGCCTTCGATCTCTGGTCGAGCGCGCCGGGCGCGCCGCGCGTGCTCGTGCTCTATTTCGAGGCGCGACCGAAGAAGCCGCCCATCTGGGTCGGTGTACGCCGCGACGGCGGAGAGATCCGTTCTGGGCGCGAGCTGCCGCGGGGCGCGTTTCGCGCCATGCGCCGGGCCTCGGGAGAGGCCGACGATTCCGAACTTTGGAGCTGGCCGGACGAGCTCGACGTGGTCGACGACGAGCCCAGCCCAGGCCGCCGCACTTCGCGGGTCAGCGCAGCCCCTGCGCCGAAATCATCGGGCGCGGCAAGCCCTCGAGAGGCACCAAGCGCGGCACCAAGCGCACGCTGACGATTCCGACGCTGCTGCGCGCGCCACTCAACGTAAATGGCACTCGGCGGCTGTTGCCGGCCACGCGCACTTCGATCTCCCCCGATAGCGTTGGTCCGGACGCCTTGTCGCGCACGACCTCGAGTAGGTATTCGCCGGCCTTGGCTCCGCGCAGCGCGAGCCCCTCGTGGTCGAGCGATCGCACGTCGCGGGCGGAGATCACGGCGCGGGTCGGCGCACCCAGCCACGAAATGCGCTGACCGTCCGGGTCGATCAGCGCGACGTCGACGTCCTCGCCGCCTTGCCAATGGGCTTCAATCTGGAGGTCGCCACGCAGCGTCGCGTCGTCGAGGGCAGGCTTTTGGAGCTCGGTTTCGGCCTGTGTGCGCAGCGCTGGAGATGCGCCATCGAGCAACTGACGCAAAGCAAGCTCATCTGCCGCCAGCCGGCTGCAGCGCAGCGCATCGACCAGCAATTTGAGGTCGCCCTGGCGCAGCTCAGCCGCAGCCACCAAGTGTCGACAGCCGCGCGCGGCTTCGCCGGACCAGCGCTCCAAGCGCTCGAGACGACGTTGTGCTGCGGCGTCCGCCGGGCGCGCGTCAATCACGCTACCGAGCAAGCGGATCGCGCCTGCGCGATCGCCCCGGCGTGCGGCCACATCCGCGCGCGCCGTGAGCGCGTCGGCATCGAGCGGATCGCGCTCGCTCCAGCGCGACGCCACGCTCTCCGCGCGTCCGACGTCGCCGGCCAGCGCTAACAGCGAGTAGAGCTTCTTGATCGGTTCGCGGCGGTCCGGCTCATTCAAACTGCGCCGCTCGGCCTCGCTGACGGCTTCGAAGCTCGCCGCCTTCGGCACCAAGCGCGTGTTGCTCACTTCACCAGCACGCTCCCAAATCCTGCGCATGGGGATCATGCGCCGCGCGGGGCGTACTGGGTCGCGCGGCGGAGGCGGCGGCGCGAAGGTCAGCGGTCCGCTCGTGGAACTTGCCGCAGCGTCGGCTCGAGCGAGGGCGGGCGCGGGTGCTGGCGCCGCCTTAGCTGCAGCTTGCGGGGGCGCCGCGGCGGCACGGGGTTCGGCCGCAGAGGCCCATTCGCTTTCCGCCTTCGCCGCCTTGCGTGCAGGAGCCTGCTCGGCCGCGCGCCCACTCCCGCCGCTGGCCATGCCCGGGCCCCGCGCGCGATCGAGCGCGCCGAGGCTCTCGCCGAGGTCGACGTCGGCGTCCTTGTTGCCACCAAACGTCTTCTTCTCCGCTGGTTGTTCGGCGTCGGCGTCCGCGTTGGAGTCGCCTTCGGCGGTCTGGGTTTCGGCCGCCTCATCGGCGCTCCAGTCGGCTCCAGGGCTCGCATGTTTCACGCCGAAGGCCTGGAACATGGCCTCGCTTTCCAGCACGAGAAGTGAGGTGTAGCGACTACTCACGCCGAGTCGCGTCGAGAGCTCGATAGCCTCGCGCTTGGCGTCGGCGCCGCCATCGCGTTCGAGATCGACGATGCGCGCGGAGGCATAGAGCCTCGGTACGAAGGCGGCAGCGGGCGAAGCGCTCGCCCGTACGTGAATCGGATAGCGGCGCTCGAAGGGGCGCGTGCCAATCCGACCGCGCAACACGATGTCGCCTTGCACGTCCGGGCGCGAGAGGCGCGCCGCGATCAGGCTCTCGGCCCCCGCCGGAATGGCGTCGAGCCGCGCCGGCGCCACGGCATAGACGCCCTCGGGCAGCGTGAGCTCGACGTCGCGCAGCGCATGCCCGTACGTCGCGCCGAGCACCGCGAGCGCCGCGTCGTTCGCGGTTTGACCGGGCTGATAGCGTACGAGGACGCCGCCGCCGCCGCGCGCGAGCGCCGCGAGGGTCTCGCTGTCCGCGGAGGGTCCGACCGACACCGCCGTGACTTGGGCCCTGTCTGCCGGCAAATCGCGCATGATCTCGGCCTGGACATGGGCCGGGCGGATCGGCCCGACCGTGGGTGTGCCGTCGCTGATGAACACCAACCGCGCCTCGCGATCGCCGAGGCTAGCGAGCGATCGATAGGCGAGCGCGAGTGCGCGCGTGGGGTCCGAGGCACCGGCCGGCGTAATCGAGTCGAAGAAACGTTTGGCGGCAAGGCTCCCCGTGCGCCCGGCGCGAATCGCGTCCGGGCTTTGCTGGCAGTCAGAGTCACACGCAAAGAGCCGAATCTCATCCTCCGGATCCGCCTCGCGGATCAGTTCTTCGGCGAGGCGTTTGCTCTGCGCGTAACTCTCGCCGAACATCGAACGGCTGACATCGACCACGATGCCGAGTGCGCGCCTGGCGCCATCGTTTCCTGCGGGCAGCCGCGGTCGGACGGCGAACGCGACGTAGGCATCGCCGCCGTTCGCCGCTCTGGTCGTGACGGTCTTGACGCTTCCCGCTGGGAGGTTTGCTGCGCTGTCGTCGCCGCCCACAAAGGCGAACGCTCGCACTTCCGCGCGCTCGTCGGGGAGCGCATACTCTACGGACAGATCGGCATTCGGCGAGAGCGCGCGTCCCACGTAGCTATAGTGCGCGGCCGTTGGCAGCGGTCGGCTTTCGAGATCGTAGCCCGCGGTCTTGACTGCGAAGCTGGGGTCGTTGCCGCGAACCTCGACGTCCAGGCTAAATTCGTCGATTTTCTCGTCTTTGCCCGCGGGGCGCGCGATCGGATAGGTGTAGCGTCGTGACTCGCCCGCCACCTGCACGAGCTCGCTGTAGCGGAGCAACACCCGGCGGCTCTTGCGCGCCGGGATCGGAAAGATCTTGAGCTCGAAGCGTCCACCGCGTTGCCACTCGAGCAGCGCCGGATCGCGCCAGGGCCCGGGCACCCACACGATGTCGTCCATCAACGGGCGACTGTTAGGAGCGGCGTGTACGATCGCTCCATTCCAGATCGCGGCGGCGCGGTCGCGATCCACGAACGCGCCGTTCTCCCATTTGCCATCGACGTCGAGCGCAAGCCCGTCAATTTGCGCGCCCGGCGGGATCGGAAAGCGATAAATGCCTTCGAGCTCGCGGTCCGTCGTATTCTGGAAGACTTCCTCGACCTCTGTGCGGGCCATCGCTCCGGCAATGCGCACGCGCACGGCGTGTGAGGCGAGGCGGACGGCCCCGCCGAGCTCCTCGCGCGTGCCGGGCTTCCTCGCGCTGAGTTCCCCGAGCCCACGCGACTCGCTCGGTAGCTCCCGCGCTTCCGCGGCCTCGCTGAAGGCGAGCGCCGTGCCCTTGCTCTTCTGCGCGTGAACCTGCAGCGAGTCCGCGCCAAATTCCGCCACTTCGCCGGCGTGCAGCGCGCTCGAGTGACCCGCCTTGTCCGAAAGCTCGACGCTGCCACTCGCGACTTCCGCAGTCGACGCTTCGGCGCCCGCGCTGAGCAAGAACTTTGCGTTCGATGCCGACAGCGCGCCTTGGGGAAAGCCGAATCGAAGCACACGCTTCCCATCGCGGATCTCCGCGGCCAGTGCGCCGCGAGAGAGCTCGGCGCCTTGCTCTGCGCCGAGCAACAGCTCACTGCTCCGACCGAGAACGAGACGGCTGCCGTCGTCGAGCGCGAGCTCGAGCTTCGTCGTGACGTCGGTTTTCAGGGTCGAGCCTCGGGGCACGGCCTGCCCGTTAGTCAGGTGCTGACAGGGTCCGGCGTTGGGTGCGCAGGCGAGCGCACCGCTTCCGCGACTCCCACTCTGCACGCGCGTGACCCGCGCGTGCAGCAGCGCGCTCGTTCCTGGGCGGGCTGGGCGTCCGAAGGCGAGGTAGGAGAAGAGCCCCAACAGCCCCACCACGCCCGCAACGATCCAGCGGACTTCGCTCCCGCCGGCGCGAGCGTCAGCATTTGCGCCCCCAGCCGGCGGGG
>JAEUAF010000404.1 GCA_019695485.1 Sorangium sp. | reverse complement strand
CGCCGACCTACCCGGTCGTGCCGGCCCTGGCCGCAGTCGAGTGGTGCCAGGCGCGGCTCGGCGGCACGCTCAGCAACATTTTGCACGGCGCACAGCGCATCTGGCTACAAAAGCCGGTTCCGCTCGGCGCCACGCTCACCACGCGAGCGCAGATCGTCGGCGTGTATGACCTGCGCCGCATGGCGCAGTCGGTGATTCGAACGCAGAGCCGCGACGCGGCGGGCGCCCTGGTCGCCGAAACAGAATGGACGATTCTGCACATGAACGAGGGCGGCTTCGACGGCGAGGCTCCACCCGCACAAGCGAACAATCGGGCGCCGCGCCGCGCCCCTGACGCGAGCGTTCGCATCGAGACGAGCCCGGCGCAGGCCGCGCTTTACCGCCTGAACGGCGACCTGAATCCGTTGCACATCGATCCGGATACGGCGCGTGACGCAGGCTACGATCGCCCCATCCTTCACGGCCTCGGCACCCTCGCGGTCGCCAGCGTGGCGCTTTCGCGGGCCGGAGTTCCGTTGCCAAGCGTGTCGCTGGTCGAAGCCACGTTTCGCGCGCCCATCTTTCCGGGGGACCCCCTGATCACCGAGCTCTGGCGAGACGCGAATCGCGTCTGGTTCCAGTCCTACGCCGAGGGGCGCGCCGACGGCCTGGCGATCCGGCACGGCTACATGGAACTCGGCTTGCAGAGCCCATAGCGGTCCCCCGCGTGAGCGAGGCGCAGCTGCGAGGCGCGCCCCAACCCCCCGCATAACCGCGCTTTCAGATTGACGAATCTTCCCGCGGCCGACAATTTTCGGCGGGGCGTCGATCTGGCCTCGGCTCGTTCGTCGCCATTTCAGAACACCGCTGGCAGCACGGTCGCAAGCCGGCCCTGGACCGAAAGGAATTTCGCGCATGTCGAGGCTTCGAGTAAACGCTTTTGGACTTTCCATCGACGGGCATGGTGCCGGTCCCAACCAAGATCTGGCCAATCCGATGGGCGTCGGTGGACTAGCGCTGCACCAGTGGGTTTTCGGGACGAAAACGTTTCAGAGGATCTCGCCCGACTTCGCGGCGTCGCTGACAGCGGGGCACGTCGGCCGAGAGGGCGTCGACGACGACTTCGCCGCCCGCGGCTTCGAGAACCTCGGCGCATGGATCATGGGCCGCAACATGTTCGGTCCAGTGCGGGGCCCATGGCCCGACGATAGTTGGAAGGGATGGTGGGGTGCGAACCCTCCCTATCACGTCCCCGTCTTCGTGCTGACGCAGCATCCGCGCGCACCCATCACGATGGAGGGTGGCACCACCTTTTACTTCGTAACCGATGGCATCCAGGCGGCGCTAGCGCGCGCGAAAGAAGCGGCGCAGGGCAAGGACATCCGACTCGGCGGAGGCGCTGCCACGATTCGCCAGTACCTGAGCGCCGGACTGATCGACGAAATCCACCTCGCGATCGCCCCGGTCCTGCTCGGTCGAGGCGAACCACTCCTCGCCGGGATCGACCTGGTGAGCCTCGGCTACCGCTGCACGGAACACGTCTCCACGGAGCTCGCTACCCATGTCGTCTTGACGAAGTAACGGCGTTCCGCAGTTCGAACAAGGTCTGGCAACACCAGCGCCCTCGGCGCTCACGACGTCGAGCATCTCGTCGCGCACTTGGAGTCGCTGTGATGCCTGAGCGCACCCGTTCGCGACCGAGGTATGGACGAGATCCGCCAGAAATCGGTCGACTCGACCCTTTGTGGGCACTAAGCTCGGTCCGTAGGCCGAGGCAAACGAGATGGGCTGTTCTCTATCGTGGATCGCGTTCAAGGGCGTCAGCAGCGATACCATCTTGGCTCGGCTCGGCTGGGAAGACACGGCGACAGAAGTGCTGAGCTGGGAAGGGTACACCGCGGGCGGCCTGCTATCGGGCGGATTTTACCTGATTCAGCTGGACGAATGCTTCCATCGATTACTAAACCCGGAGTCGCTCGCTCGCCTCTCGGCCGGGTGCACGCTGATCGGCTGCCAAGCAGAAGAACACGTCATGCTGAGCGCGTGCTTTCAGTGGAGGGACGGCAGCCAGAGCTTTCGGGTCAGACACTATTCCGAAAACGGAATGTACGATCTCGAGGTAACGGGAACCCCACCCGCTGAGCTCGCGGGGTTGCGAGAGCAAGCGGTCGCCCAGCAGGACGCTGACGGCGGGAAGGACGCGGACGTCGACTATCTCTTCAGTGTGCCGATCGACCTGGCTGCCGCTTTGGTGGGCTTTCACCACGATCGCACGATACAGACGAGCTTCGCGCCGCCCTGGTGCTCTTTCACTCGACTCGACCCGACCAACGGCTGAGTACGCGCAGGCCGCCGCTACTTGCCGAACACGGCCTCGCGCAACCTGCCCGAGCTATCCCAGTCCACGAGCTCATCGTAACCGCCGACCGCAGTGCCCGCCACGAACACGATCGGAAGGTCGTCGTCCTTGCATTTGGCTTCGCGCGTGATGAAGGCGAGCGTGGCGGCGTCACCCCGCACGTCGAGCGTGCGATGCCGGATGTCGCGCGATGTGAGCAATTCGATCATGCGTTCGAGCAAGTGTTGGCCGCGCTCTCGTTCGAAATACACGACGACGGGCGCAGGCTCGCGAGGCGCCGGCGCCCGCGACCCCGGGGAGCTCAGGGATTTGGCGCCGTCGCCGACGGGCGATTCGAGCAGACTCTGCAACTTATTGCGCAGGCGATTGAACAAGGCCCTTCCCTCTTACCACGCCGAACAGCCGCGCTTTGGAAGAAACCCCGAGACCATTCTTGAAGAAAAGCTGATCCGCCCAGAGGGCGTGCCGTTCGTTCGAGGTTCAGAGCCGCGCCAGAGCCTGATTGAGCGCCTGCGCCGGGTCGACCTCGATCAAAGCGCCGTGTCCGGGCACGACCAGGCTGAGTGACGGAGACGCAGCGAGCTCCCCCAGGTGCGCCTTCAGCTCTGCGCCGTTCGCCATCAACATCCAACGCGTGAAGCGCGGCACCGAAAGCGTGCCGGTAGGCCCCATGAAGAAGCCGCCCAGCCCGCCTTGTTGCGGCATATTGAGCAAAGTGTCGTTGAAGACGAGCGCTGTGCCGCTGGCGCTCCGCACGCGCAAGACGCCTTCGCGCTCCTTCATCCCGCGCAAGTGGAAGAGCTCCACGCAGCCGTCGCTGGGCATCTCGTCTAGGTGACCAAAAACTTCGACGACCTGACTCACCTTCTTGCGAGCGCTCTTTGGGCAGAGCACCCGAAGCCCCGGGTAACGCTGCTTGTAGATCTGCGCGTCCATCCGATGAAAAGCGTTCGGCACGACCAAGAAGGCGGGTTGGCCGAACGCCTCGAGCTCCGCCATTTCTGCGTCGTCGAGAGCCATCGCGTTGTAGATCACCAGCGATCCGTCAGAGCGACGGGCCACCGACATGCGCCGCTGATTGCCACTAGGCATGTTACCCGAGACGCTCCAAAAGAGCTCCGAATGTTTGACGATCGGCTCGTGGGGCAGCACCGTCCAGGTCGTGAAGCACTTAGCCATGGGGGGTATCCTCGGGCGACTCTCTTCAGAAGGGAAGCCCCCGAAGGATCAGCTCCCCGAGCTGACCTGGAAAGCCCGGCCCACGCGGACGCCGCAGAATCTGTTACGAGTCGCGCCGAAGCGCTTTACCCTAGAGAGCGATGGCGCCGCCACCGCTTGCAGCCGCGACCTGCCTAGAACCGACCTGGCTACGCTTGCTGTTCGAACGCTCGGAGCAGTCAATTGTCGTCTGGCGTGTGGAAGACGCTGCGCGCTTCGTGTGTGAAGCCGTGAATCCGCGCGCAGAGCTCGTGCTCGGCTCGCCACGCGCGCGGCTCGAAGGTCGACCCATCGAGGAAGTCGTATCCCCGGCGCGCATCGAACAGCTACGGGTTCGGCTCTCCCACTGCGTGGCGACGTCGCGAGAACAAACCGATCAAGGCACGGTGCTGGCAGGCGCGGCCTGGCTCTCGATCGTGACTCGGATGATACCCCTGTGCGATGCGCGCGGGCGTGTCTCGCACATCGTGAGTCTGAGTTCCGACCCCGCCGAGCAGCGGCGCGGCGAACGCGGCCAGAGTGACGCCGAGCAGACGTTCAACACGGCAATCCGCACGAGTCCCCAGCAGATCATCATCACCGAGCTCGAGAGTGGGCGCGTGATCGAGGCCAACGACAGCTTCATCGCGGCGTTTGGTGCGCCGCGCGAGGCGCTGCTCGGCAAGACCACCCTCGAGCTTGGCTTCTGGCGTGACCCCGAGGACCGCAAGCGCGCCGTTGCGCTCGTGATGGAGCGCGGCGTTCTCCGCGATTTCGAGGTAAAAAGCCGAACCTTTCGCGGCATTCCCAGCATTCACCGAATCAGCACCGAGCCCATCGAGCTCGCAGGGGTTTCCTGCGTGGTTACGGTGCTCCAGGACATCACCGAGCAAAAGCGCGCCGAGCAGGCACTCCGGGAATCGGAAGAGAAGTTCTCGAAGGTGTTCTGGAGCAGCCCCTTTTCGATCTCCGTGGTCGACGCGGAAAGCGGCCGCTACATCGACGTGAATGGCGGCTTCGAGCGACTCTTCGGCATCACGCGTGCCGAGGCCATTGGTCACACCACCGATGAACTCGGCGTGGGCGGAGATCCCGGGGATCGCGAGCGCCTGCAAGTCGAACTCGCGAAGACGGGATCGGTTCGCGAGTTTCCGGGCACGGGCCACCACCGTGATGGCTCGCTGATCCACGGGCTAGTCTCGGCAGAAGTAATCGAAATCGGAGGCCGGCGCGCGGTGATCTTGACGGTTCGCGACGTGAGCCAACAGCGCGCCGCCGAGCACTCCAAGGCGGAGCTCGAGGCGCAGCTCCGGCAAGCTCAGAAGCTCGAGGCGCTCGGTACGCTGGCCGGCGGCATCGCCCACGATTTCAACAACATTCTAGCCGCGATCGTCGCCTACACGGAGCTTATCCGAATGGATAGCTCGGATCCGAGCGCCATCAGCGCGCACGCGGACGAGCTCGACCGCGCCGCCGACCGCGCGAAGGATTTGGTGCAACAGATTCTCACCTTCAGTCGCCGCCAAAAGCAGGAGCGACGGCCGACGGAGCTCGGCATGGCGGTTCGCCAGGCGCTCAAGCTGTTGCGTTCGACCTTGCCCGCCAGCATCGAGATCCTAAGCTTCGTGGATCCGCACACCCCGGTGGTGCTGGCCGATCTCACCCAAGTTCACCAAATCGTGATGAACCTGGGAACGAACGCCGCGCACGCCATGCGTCGGCAGCCGGGCACACTGACCGTGCGACTCGAAGGTGTCGATGTCGGCGAGCCACAGGCGCAAGGCCGCCCGGATTTGCGCGCTGGGCGTCATGCGCGACTGACTGTGCGAGATAGCGGCGAGGGGATGAGCCAGGAAACCCTGAAGCGGATCTTCGAACCGTTCTTCACCACCAAGGCGCCTGGCGAGGGCACCGGGCTCGGGCTGGCCGTGGTTCACGGAATCGTGCGTGAGCACGAGGGAGCCGTCAACGTGCACAGCGAGCCGAACGCTGGCACGTCGTTCGAGATTTACTTCCCCGAGCACCCCGCCGAGCTGCTCGCCGACGCCGAGCTACCGCCGACGCTACCGCGCGGCAGCGAGCGTGTCCTCTTGGTGGAAGACGAGACCTCGCTGCGTCACGCGATTGGCCGGGTCCTCGAACGCCTCGGCTATCGAGTGACGGCCAAGGAAAACCCGAGGCAGGCGCTCGAAGCGTTTGAGCAAAGTCCGGCCGAATTCGACGTGCTGCTCAGCGATCTCACCATGCCGGGCATGAGTGGCATCGAGATGGCGCGCCGGCTGCTCGAGGCACACCCGACGCTGCCAGTGGTGGTGATGAGCGGCTTCATGGGCAGCTGGACGAGCGAATCGCTGATCGCGCTCGGCATCCGCGAGCTCATCGCTAAACCCATCGCGCCACGCGAACTCGCCGTGGTTTTGCGGCGGGTACTCGGGCCGAGCAAGCCCTGACGCAGCGCGCGTATGCGCCGCACTAACTCGTCGCGACGAGTGAGGCCAAGCCTCGTGCGGGGATCGGGGTCACTCGTTCCTTCAGCAGCGCTACGACTTGTGCGGGAGAACGCGGCGGGGCACCGGGCAATTGCACGAAACGCTCGGCGAGCGCGTCCCAGCGCCGCAGCATGAGCAACAACCACACCTGAAAAAAGTCGAGCCCATCGAACACAATCGCGTCGTGCTTGCCATACTCGGCTAGGCCGCGCTCGAACTCAGCGGGGTGCTCGGTCCAGTGGCAGCGCGGCTGCAGGTGGTGGAGGATGTGATAGCCGTCGTTGAAGCAGCGCCGATTGTAGCGCGTGTTGATGCAGGTAATACTCGCGCGATAGGGGTCTTCCGGGTGCTCGGGACACACGAAGGCATGTTGGCCCCAATTGCCGATCATCATGAGTGTGCGGATAGCGAGCAGCGGCACCACGAACACGGCGAGCGTCCGGGTCGGGTGTACGAAAGCCGCGGCAAGCAGCGCGCTCCAGTAGAGGCCCTCGCCGACCAAGATCCGGCTCAGCATCTTGAATTGCTTCCGCCTCGAGAAGTAGCGCCCGAGCTCGAAGAGGCCGAAGAGCATGAAGCGCAGGTAGTACGCGAGCCAATGGTCCAGCCGGTCCCGACGAAAGCGGATCGTCGAGCTCAGATCATCGGCCAGGTTCTCCTCACGATGATGCATGCCCAGGTGGTGGGCGAAATAGGTGTTTGGGGTGTGACCGAAGAACGGGCCGAGAAACCAAGGAATCAGCCGGTTTAGCAGCCTGTAGCGCGACTTGAACAACTGCCGATGCGACGTGCAATGCAACATCAGCGTGAAGCGATCCAAGATCCAGAAAGCCAACAGGCCCCAGTAGGCCGGCGCCACGAACGCAAGCGGCAACGACGAAAACCAGAGCGCGACTCCGAATCCAGCGACCAACGCCGACTCCATCATCACGCCGACCATTTTTACGTCGCGCGCGTCGTTGAGATAGTCGCTCGCCCACCGCGAGTACCAAGGCCTCGCCGCCGACCGCGGATCGACGATCTTGAGGCCGCACCGTCCGGATTCACCCATGCTGTAGAGCTCCGGGTCAGCCTCTAGCAGCCCTGGGCCTCCGCACCTAGCCAATCCTGGCAGGATTGATGCGGGAATGACGTCGGTGCCAGGGCGTTCCCCCCCACCCGCTGGTGTACGTCGTGGCCGAGGACAGAAAATTCCGCCCCGCCCCCGCTGCGTCGGCTCCTTGGCTCGTCTCAAAGTCACGGATGCGATCGCCGCAAAGCAAGGCTAGAACGGCACCGACCAGCG
>JAEUAF010000361.1 GCA_019695485.1 Sorangium sp. | reverse complement strand
CTGCCTACCACGTCGTCGAGGGCGCCAACGAACCGAACCTGCTCGCAGCCGGAGATTTCAAGCGAATCGAAGAGCTCGGTCGCCAAATGTACACCCGACGCGACGGCGGCGTATCGCCCCTCTTGGGAGCCGAGGAAGTGCGCGCGCTCAGTGTCATGCGCGGTTCGCTCACCGGCGACGAGTACGAGGAAATTCGAAGCCACGTGCAACACACCTATCGCTTCCTCTCCAAGATTCCGTGGGGTAAGACCTTCGCGCGGGTGGCGGTGATCGCCGGCGCACACCACGAGCGACTGAACGGCACCGGCTACCCCAATCGGCTGCGGTCGGAAGAGATCCCGCTGCAATCGAAGATGATGAGCATCAGCGACATCTTCGATGCGCTCACCGCTTCGGACAGGCCCTACAAGCGCGCTGTCCCGCTCGAAAAGGCGCTCGATATTCTCGGTTTCGAAGTAAAAGACTCTCACCTCGACGGAGATCTGGTTCGGATTTTCAGCGACGCACGCGTGTGGGAAAGCGCAGCGGGCACGAACTACTGAGGCTTCGCGCCACGCGCATGCAGAGTGTGCTGCGGTCGGGGACCGCATGGGGCGCGCCTGCTGGCCGAGCGGGGCCTCGCTTGCCCGCAAAATCCGTGTTAAGCGGGCGCCCATGCCCGAGATTCTTCAAGTCACTGCCCGAGAAATCCTCGATTCCCGCGGGAACCCAACAGTCGAAGCCGAAGTGCACACGACGAGCGGTTGGGGTCGCGCAGCCGTGCCGAGCGGCGCGTCCACCGGCGAGCATGAAGCCAACGAGCTCCGCGACGGCGACAAGAAGCGCTACTTGGGGAAGGGCGTCAAACAAGCAGTCGAGAACGTCAATGAGAAGCTCGGCCCCGCCGTGATTGGCATGTCGGCGCTCGACCAGGCTGCAATCGACCACCAACTCATCGATCTGGACGGCACCCCAACCAAGTCCAAGATGGGCGCCAACGCCATCCTCGCGGTTTCGATGGCGGTCGCTCGCGCGGCCTCGGACACAGTGGGTCTCCCGCTCTGGCGCTACCTCGGCGGCGTCCAGGCCCGCGTGCTGCCCACGCCCCTGATGAACATCATCAACGGCGGCATGCACGCCGACAGCGGCCTCGAAGTTCAAGAGTTCATGGTCGTCCCACTCGGGTTGCCCTCGTTTGCTGAGGCGCTGCGCGCTGGCACGGAGATCTTCCACAACCTGAAGGCCATCCTGAAGAAGGAAGGCATGGCGACATCCGTCGGTGATGAGGGTGGCTTCGCGCCACGCCTGAGCTCCAATGAGGACGCCATCAAGCGCATCATTCAGGCCATCCAGGCCGCCGGCTATACCCCCGGCGAGGACGTGGCGATCGCCCTCGACTGCGCGGCGAGTGAGTTTTACGCGGACGGCAAGTACACCTTCGACAAGAAGAAGCTCAGCGCGGCCGAGCTCGCCGCCGTTTATGTGGAGCTGTCTGAGAAGTACCCCATCGTCAGCATCGAAGACGGCTTCGCCGAGGACGATTGGGACGGCTGGAAGCTCATCACCGAAAAGCTTGGCTCGCGGCTTCAGCTCGTGGGCGACGACCTGTTCGTGACCAACAAGGAGCGGCTGGCCAAGGGCATCGAGCGCAATATCGCCAACAGCATCCTCATCAAGCTCAACCAGATCGGCACCCTCACCGAGACGCTCGACACCATTCGACTGGCAGGCACGGCGGGATATACCTCAGTCATTTCACACCGTTCCGGCGAAACAGAAGATTCTTTCATCGCCGACCTGGCGGTCGCGACGAACGCTGGACAGATCAAGACCGGCAGCCTGAGCCGCAGTGATCGCATCGCAAAGTACAACCAGCTCCTCCGCATCGGGGATGAGCTCGACGAGCAGCAGGTTTATTCGGGTCGAACCCCGTTCACCCGCCGCTGAGTCACACAAAATCCTCGGTTCCGTAACGGCCTTGGCACCTTCTGGGAGCCAGGGCCGTCTGCTTTGTGGGCCACTCCCACCCACACGGTAGGCCCCATCAGTTAATGAAAATATATAGCGCTCGCCCTCCGTGCGCTGGACCTTTTATTCATAACGCAAAGCGTTGGTCCAGAGGCCAGTCGGGCGATTTCAGGTTTTTTCGCGATTTCGCGACGCTGGCCCGAAACGTGCTGGAAAGGGTTTCTCTTTCGGAACGTAGGTTCACACTGCCCCCCATGCCGCTCCGCGCCCGAGCCAGCTCCTTTCTCGTTTTTCCCCTCATGCTGTCCGCGGCCTCGTTCGCATCCAATTCCGCGCGCGCCGATGAAGGCGTTGCGGCGGTGCGCTCACTCCTGGCCAACCCGAGCGACCTCAGCGCCCGCCTCTCGAGAACCAGTCCTCTCATCGGGGCCGCTCGCTCCCGCGTGGCGCAAGCCCAGTCGGACGTATCCACCACCCACCTAATCCCGAATCCGGTGCTCGATGCGTCCTTGTCGGGAATTCCGCTGGGGCACGGCAACAACGCGCGCTTCGCCGACAGCAGTGTCTGGAACTTCGGCGTCAGCGAAACGCTCGAGCTTGGCAAGCGTGGACCGCGTCAGGCCAGCGCCGATCTGCGTGCTCAGGCGTCGCGCCGCTACTTCGTCGGGGCGATCACCGACCGCGCGGCGAGCGCGCGGCTCGCAATGGCCAACGCCGTTCGCTTGCAGCTGCGAACGCTGACTCTCGAGGAATCGCTTCACGACTCCGAGCGCGCCACGGAGCTCGAGCGCGTGCGCTACGAGCAAAAGGCATTGGCGGGCATGGACTACGACCGCTTGCTGCTCGAATTGCAGAACGTCGAGGCCGACGTTGCCCAGAGTCGCGCCGACTTCGAGGCCGCGCTCGCTGAGTGCGACGCCGAACTACTCGGCCACTGCGATCTAGCGGGCACCAGCGAAGTCGAGCTCGACCAAGCGCTTCCGCTCGGCGAGCTCCGCATCGACGAGACCGAGATTGCCAAGCGTCCGGACGTCGAGGGCATTCGGCTCGAGAGCGAAGCCGCGCGCAAGGACGCCGAGCTGGCACGACGCCGCGCGCTGCCCGACTTGACCCTCCGCGTAGGCTATCAGCGTGACAACACCGCCGGCGGTGGCATGGCCGTCGACAGCGTCTCAGTCGGCATGACGGTGCCGTTGCCGCTGTCCGATCGCGGGCAGCATGATGCCAGCAAAGCGCTGTCGCGCGCGCAGGAGCTGGAGCTTCAGCGCAGTGCCCTTCTCATCACGGCGCGCTCCGACTTGCAATCGCTCTTGAAGCACAAGCAGGCGCTCGAACACACACGCGCCGTGCTCGAGCGTGACTCCGTGCCTCGCGCGAAGAGCGTCCTCGAATCGACGCAGCAAGCCTTCGATCACGGCGGCATCAGCCTGACAGACTTTCTCTTGGCGCGGCGCACTTACGTGGCAATTCGCCTCACCCTGCTCGAGCAGCGGTACCAACTCTTCACCATCCGCAACGACCTCTACCGCGTGCTCGGCCTCGATGCGCGCGGACACGAGAACGATCGATGACCCCCAATACTCCTCCCGAAACCGCGAGCCTCGGCGCGGTATTGTCCCTCTCGAAGCAGAGAGCATGGCCCTTCTTCGGCGCGCTGGCGCTGGGCGTGCTTGGCCTGATCGCCACCGCCACCTTTCATCGCGCGCCGCCGCCCGAAGCGCCGGCAGCACAAGGTATTCAAGTGGGCAAGAGCGACGTCACGCTGACCGCCAACGCGGCGCAGTGGAAGGTCCTCAAGCTTTCGCAGGTGCATGAGCCCGCGGTGCACTGGTCGAACGCCTTTCCGGCGCGCTTCATGGTGGACGAGGCCCTGTCAGCCAAGGTTGGAACGCCGCTCGCCGGCCGCGTCAGCACCGTGTACGTCGTGCTCGGCCAGAACGTGAAGGCGGGCGCCCCGCTGTTCTCGATTTCGAGCCCTGACATCGCCGGTCTGCGCGCGGAGCGCGAGAAGGCGGCGGTGGGCCTGGACGTGCAGAAGGCCGCGTTCGAGCGGGTCAAGGCCATGGTCGAGGCCAAGGCGCTGCCCGCCAAAGACGCCATCGAGTCTGACCAGCAGCTACGCGAGGCTGCGCTTTCACTGCGCCTCGCCGAGAGCAAGCTCCGCAGCTTGAAGGTCTCAGCTCGCGCCGACAACGAGTTCACGGTCGTAGCGCCGCGCGACGGCGTCGTCATCGAGAAGAACGTGCTGCCCTCGCAACAGGTCGAGCAGGGAGCACCTCTGGTTAGCGTCGCCGATCTGAGCAGTGTGCGCGTCGCCGCTGACCTGTTCGAAGCCGATGCGTCAGGCATCGTGAAAGGCAGCAGAGCTCAAATCACGAGCCCCTCGATGCCCGGCTTCACGGCGGAGGTCGAGGTCGAGTTGGTTTCCTCGGTCGCCGATCCCGAGCGTCACACGGTGCCGGTTTGGGTGCGTTTGCCGAACACGGACGGCCGGATTCGTCCCAACGCCTACGCCGAGATGCGCCTGGCCACGACCGCGCAGCCGGGCACCCTCGAAATCCCCACCAGCGCGCTGGTTTCGGATGGCGCGCACCAATACGTCTACGTTCAAGAAGGCCCGGGGCACTTCGTGCGGCGCCCGGTGACCGCCGGGTCGTCTCGCGACGACCGACTGCTGGTGTACCAAGGCTTGAAGCCGGGCGAGACGGTCGTCGAACAGGGAGCCGTGCTCCTCGACAACCAAATCTCGCTCGCCAACTGAGCCAAACGGAAGAAGATGCTCGAACGCCTGCTGCAATACTCGCTCGGGAATCGCCTCGCAGCGTTCGTGCTCGCCGTAGTCCTGCTCGGCTGGGGTCTCTACGCCTACCGAAATCTGACCATCGAAGCGTTCCCGGATCCGACCGACACCCAGGTGCAGGTCATCACGCTGTTCCCCGGGCAGCCCACGGAAGAGGTCGAGCGTCGCGTCTCCTTGCCGCTCGAGCGCGCCCTGAACGGCACGCCGAAGCTCGCCCGTCTGCGCAGCATCTCACTCTTCGGGCTCTCGTTCGTGACCATGACGTTCGAGGACGGCGCGGACCCGCTCGTGGCGCGGCAGCAAGTCGTCGAGCGCATGGCTGGAGCGGAACTGCCCGAGGGAATCGCGCCGAGTCTCGGTCCGATGGCCACGCCGATCGGTGAAATTTACCGATATACGCTGGACGGCGCCGGCACCGACCCGATGACGCTGCGCACCCTGCAGGAATGGGTGGTTCGGCCGCGCCTGTTGCAGGCGCCCGGCGTCGCCGACGTGGTCTCCTACGGCGGTCTGGTCCGCGAAATCCACGTGCAGCCGGATCCGGCGCGCATGGCGACGCTCGGCGTCGGGCTCAACGACGTGTTCGAGGCCCTGAGCAAGGCCAGCGTCAACGCCACCGGCGGTTACGTCGAACGCGGCGCGGAAATGTTCGTGATCCGAAGCCTCGGCATCTTCAAGAACATGGAAGATCTCGAGCACGTGCGCGTCGGCTTCCACCAAGGGGTGCCGGTCAACGTTCGCGACGTCGCCCAGGTGAGTGAAGGCTACGCACCACGCCAGGGCGTGGTCACGCGCGAACGCAACGAAGACGCCGTGGAAGGCATCGTCTTGATGCGCCGCGGGGAAAATCCCTCGATCGTGCTGGACGGACTGCGTCGCAAGATCGCCGATCTCAATCAGCGTGGGCTGCCGACCGGCGTCTCAGTCCACGCCTTCTACGACCGCACCGAGCTCGTCAACACCACCATCAAGACCGTCTTCCGCAACTTGGCGGAAGGCGCGGCGCTGGTCGTGCTGGTGCTGTTGTCGTTCATGCTCTCGCTGCGTGCGTCGCTGATCGTGGCCTCCGTCATTCCGCTCTCGCTCGCCGCGTCGTTCGTTTACCTGTACTCGCGCGGTATGTCCGCGAACCTGTTGTCGATGGGGGCGGTCGACTTCGGCATCATCGTGGATGGCGCTGTGATCCTGGTGGAGCACCTGTTCCACAAGCTCTCGCCGACGCCGGGTCACCCGGCGCCGGACGAGGATCAGCCGCTGGCAACGCGGATCTTCGACGCCGCCAAGATGGTCTCGCGGCCGACGCTGTTTTCGCTGCTCATCATTATCGCTGCATATCTGCCAATTTTCTCGCTGCAGCGCGTCGAGGGGCGCATCTTCTCGCCGCTCGCGAACACGGTGGTAAGCGCGCTGATTGGCGCGTTGGTGATGACGTTCACGCTGGTGCCGGTGCTGTGCATGATGGCTTTGCGGAAGCCGAAGCCGGCACGCGAATCGCCGCTCTTGGTCTGGGCCCAGCGCTTGTTCGATCCCACGCTGCGCTTCGCGATGAACAACGCCAGCGCGGTGCTCCTGCTCGCGACCTGCGCGCTGTTCTCCGCTGGCACGCTGCTCACGCGCCTGGGTTCCGAATTTCTGCCAGCGCTAAACGAAGGTGCGCTCTACGTCACCTTCACGCTGCCCGACAACCTGTCGCTCGGTGAGGGTCGCAAGCTGACGCCCCACCTGAAGCAGCTCTTGCACCGCACGCCCGAAGTAACTGAGGTGCTCTCGCAACTAGGTCGCCCGGAAGACGGCACCGACGCAACCTTGCCGTCGAACCTCGAGATCTTCGTCAAGCTGAAGCCGCTCGATCAGTGGCGACCGAAGCTCCATTCGCTGGACGATCTGGTGGCCGAAATGGCCAAGAATCTCCAGGAAGTACCGGGCATCGAGTACAACTTTTCGCAGCCCATCCGCGACAACGTGGCCGAGAACATCAGCGGCCAGTTCGGCCAGGTCGCGCTCAAGATCTACGGGGAGGACCTCGATCAGCTGCAGTCAGCTGCCGACAAGGCCACCGCCACGATTGGACAAGTCCCGGGCGCGGCCGATGTGGGCATCGTCAAATCCGGCGAGACCCCGCAGATAGCCGTGCGCCTCGATCGCGCGGCGCTCGCTCGTTACAACCTCGACCTCGGCGAAGTGCAGAACTTCATCGAGACCGCGATGGGCGGTCATGTCGCGAGCGAAATTTGGGAAGGCGAGCGGCGCTTCGACGTCACGGTTCGCTTACCTCGATCCACGCGTGAAGACGCGGATAGCATTCGTCGGATCATGCTGCCGCTGCAGAGCGGGCAGCTGATCCCGCTCGCTGCAATCGCCCAAGTCAGCATGGCCACGGGCCGCGCGGCGATCACGCGCGAGAACGGCCGTCGCTATGTGGGCGTGCGCATGAACGTCCGCAACCGCGACCTCGGCAGCTTCGTCGAGGAGGCGCGCACTCGCGTCACTCAAGCGCTGAGTCTACCCGGCGGCTACGAGATGACCTGGGGTGGTGAATTCGAGAACCAGCAGCGCGCGTCGGAACGCCTCAAATTGGTGATCCCGCTCGCGCTTTTGATCACGTTCCTGCTGCTGTTCTCGGCTTTCGGTTCAGTGTTCGACTCGGCCTTGATTCTGCTGATGGTGCCCTTCGCGCTGATCGGTGGCGTGGTGGCGCTCGCCGTTGCACACATGCCGCTTTCGGTTTCGGCCGCGGTTGGCTTCATTGCGCTGCTGGGACAAGCCGTGCTGAACGGCGTGCTGGTGGTCGCCGCGATCCGTGGGCGCATGGCCGCCGGCGAGGGTCTACGTGACGCCGCGATGAACGGAACTCGGGAGCGCCTGCGTGCGGTGTTGGTCACCGCATTTTTGGCGTCACTCGGTTTGTTGCCGGCCGCCCTCTCGCACGCCATCGGTAGCGAGACGCAACGTCCGATCGCCGTCGTAGTCGTCGGCGGCACGATTTCGGCCGCGTTTCTAACCTTGGTCGTCTTGCCCGTCGCTTATTACATCGCAAGTGTTGCTCGACAGAGCCTCGAGCGCGCGCGCCTCGAGCGCGCGGCTGCCTAGTCCTGAAGTTCGTTCGAATCGGTTCCTCGCTCGCAAAAGAACTCCTGAGGTTCGCGTGAAACGCGAAATCAAGCAAGCTCCCCCAACGCCCAACGCCGCGGTGACACTCGCTGCTGCGCACGCACGCCTCGCCCAATGGGCGTTGGCTGTGTACGTGGGTACGGCAATCGTGGTGGCCTCACTATTGCTGGCGGTTTTGCTCACCGAAAACGCGCACGAAGAGGACCAGATCTCGAATTCGATGCGCATGGCCGCGGTCGACCGCAGCTACACGCTGCGTCGCTATCTCGACCTGCTGACGAAGGAGCTCGGCCGTATCGGATCGCGCGCCGAAGTTCAGGCCGCGGACAACGATAACTCGCCCGAGCGGGAGCTGCTTGAGGCCGCTCACAAACGCAGCACGCTGTTCGACGTCGGCGTCGCGATTTTGGACCTCGAAGGGCAGGTGGTTTGGGCTGAGCCCCACACCTTCTTGCCCGCCGGCACTTCCTTCGGCTCGGCGAGCTGGTTCC
>JAEUAF010000348.1 GCA_019695485.1 Sorangium sp. | reverse complement strand
AGCTCGGCGCGCCACGCTTCCGAGCGGTCGTTCGTGCAGACCATCAAATCCCAGATGAGCGCGCTCCCCGTCGACGGACACGCATAGCTGCGCGTATCCGGCAACTCGAGGAGTCGGCGCGTGCACTGTCCGGCGCACTCGTCTCCTTCACACCCGGAGCCAGCGCCGGAGCGTAAAACCAGGTTGGTCATGCCGCCACCGTCCCCAGCAGTAGGCCCATCGGCAACTGAAACGTGAGGGTCGGGTGATTCTGCGCGGCATCGAACTCCCACAGGGCGAGCGAGACCGAGCGGGCCGCGTCCTCGCGAGTTTGGCGCGTCACGCGAGCGAGCACGCGCAGCGCCTGGTCCGCGAGACGGCGCCAGGCGTAGCGGCGCGCCAAGAGCGCGCGCGCCTCAAGGATTAGTTCGTCTTCGCTCGGCGTGGCGCCGTGGCAGAAGTGGCCAGGGGCCTCGAATCGGTGTCCCATCAGCTTGCCTTTCGTGCCGGCATCGCCCGGCGCGCGTACGTCGCGATCACTTCGGTGCGGCTCGCGGCGGACGGCGGATGCGTGCCGGCCAGAAGCGAGATGCGGGCCCAGTGGTCCGTAGTCCACGTGCCAAGCATGTTGACGAGTCGTCCAGCGCCCGCCTCCGTCTGCGGGTGCACGCCGCGCAGCAGCGCCTGACGGTCGATTTCAGCGACGAGCGCCGTCACCTTGCGCGCGCGCCGGAGTTCTTCGTGGGGATTCATGGCGACACCGAATCGGTCGGGCTAGGCATCTCCTCGGCGTGTCCGTTCGTTGCGCGCTCGATCGCCTCCGGGTTCGCTCCCGCACGCGACTTGCGCTTTGTTCCCGCGTCAGCGCGACGCTTGCGCGGCTTCTTCGGCGCCGGCGGCTTCTCGCCCTTGAATTGCGCCAACATCCCGTTGACGCGCGAGAGCTGGCTCTGGACCTCGGCGCGCCGCGCGATGAGCGCGTCAAGCTCACTGAGCTGCGCCTCAAGCTCCGCCTGCGTCTTCCGCAGCTGCACCCCGACCGAATCGAGCGGGTCAATCGCCTGTTTGATCGCTTGAACTGATTCCATTTTCTTCTCCCCGAACGTTTCGTCTCGAGCCTCTATGACCCGGACATGATCTCACGAACCGCGCGAATCGCGTCGCGTTGCTCCGCGGTCAGACCGTCGGAGCACATGAACATCCCATCGTTGTCACAGTCGTAGTCGAGCGCGGCGCCCGTCAGTGCGGGTCCGCCGTACTGCAGCGCGTAGGCGTCGCGGCACAGCTCAGTGAAGCGGCTCAGTGCTTCGCCGAACGAGTCGAGGATTTCGACGTGCTCGCCGTAGTACCCGTAGGAAACGGAGTACGGCGCGCCCGGGTCGCGCTGCTCAGCCGAAAGCGGCGCCGCCTCACCCGCGGGGGGAATTGACGGGAGACGCGGCGCCATTTTCGGCTCAGTAGCCACCGAGATCACCAGTTCCTCATTTCGTTCTGCGTGCACTCGTCGCAAGTCTCGTCGGGGCGGCGCACCAGGTTCCGACAGCCGTCCCCGTGATTCGCGCACTTGTGAGTGAACGGAAGCTTCCGATTCGCCAGCGCGCGCCCAATGGCGAAGCCGATCAGCGTCGCGAGCACTAAGACGGCGACGACTACGGCCACGAACTTGTCGGCAGGAAAACCCAAGATGGTCACGCGGCACTCCGTTGTGAAAGGCCCAGAAGTTCGGACGCGATAGCGGCGCGCGAGTGGATGCCGCGCGCGTCAAAGCAGCAGTTGGCTCGCGCGAGATTGCGGCGCGCCGAGCGCTCGTGGCGAGCCGCAACGCCCGCATAGTAGGCGCGGCGGTCCGGTTTGAGAGTCAATGCGAGTTCCCGGAGCTCAGCGGCAGCCCCAAGGCTAATGGCTGCACGGGACCGAAGGTCGGCGAGCGCCTGCTCCTGAATCGCCTCAGGGCCGACCCGCTCGACCGTGAAGTACTCGCCGAGCGCGACACGAAAACAGCCGTTGTCGCCGCGCACGATGCCGCCGACGCCAACCGCTCCGAGGCCCGCTAGCGTCCATGCGTGCGCGCGCGCGTCTGCCCAGCGGGAGAACGTGCGGGTTATCACGCCGACCTCAACGTTTCACCGCGCGGCGTCATCTCGACCGAGCCGAACCGAAGCGCCATGTCGACCGCGAGCCCGATCGTCTCCTCGGAGTGACCGAGCGCCGTCAACGTCTCGACCTCCGCCGCGATCGCGGCCAGCAGCGCGGACTCGCTGCCCGTCAGGCGCAGCGTCTTCTTGACCTTGTGGAAAATCATCGTGAACTCCCGTGGTTGGTCGGTTGCGCCTCGACCGTGTACTCGTCGACCGTCTCGACTCGCGCGGGCTTCGTCTGATAGCGATGCCGCGCCGCAAACTCGGTGGCGACCGCGAAGTCGTCGAACAGTCGCGACTGGCTGCCGCGCCCTTCGCGCGAAAGCTTCGCGTCGTAGTAGCGGACGCGGTAGCGAACCGCGTGCACGGCGGGCGACATCACGACGCCTCTCCCACGACCCAGCCGTAGAGCGCGGCCGATATGGCGGCGGCGGGCGAACGGAGCTGCGAGAGACGACGGTGCTGCTCGCGGACCGCTTCCTCGCTCGTCGGCGCCGGAAGCGTCTCGGCCGTGCCCCGCGGGCTCGCCACCGTCTTCACCTGGCGGTCGCTCTCTTCGTAGTCACCCACCAGGTGGGCGAGTTCAGCCGCGAGGCTGTTGATCGCGAGCCGGAGCGCGGAGGCGCTCTGGGCTGCGTCTGACTGGCTAGTGGCTCGGCGCGTCGTCATCGTGAGTACAGTTATACTCACGAGTATGCTGGTACGCAAGTACCCAGGTACCCAGTTGCCCAAATAGGTGAGACGTTTACTTACACGTCAGGCCTGTCTCCTACGAATCGCAGGGTTCACGTCAGCGTCGGGTGGACGGACTCCGCCATTCGCTCCTAGGCTTCGCCAGTGCGTCCGAGGCTGGGTTTGGTGACGAGAGGTGGAGGCGAAATGCTCGTTCGGGTCACGCAGTTTGGGGACCGTTCGGCCGGAACGGCCTATTTTGGGAATAGGCGCGGAGCCACGGTTGTGGGGCGGACCGAGACGATCGCCGAGGCGATCGAACTACTTGGAGCTCTTGCTAGGCAAGGCCGGATAGCGGGCTTGCTCGGTCTGCAAGAGCCGCAACCAATAGTCCGGGCCGGGGTCGTCGTCTCCGTCAGGAATATGACGCGAAACGGCACGGATTGCGGCATCGGGAAAACCGATCCAATGCGCAACGGCGAGCACGCGCGGGCGGCTCGGGTACCTCCCATCCTCGATGATTTCGACCTGCATGGCGTGCGGGGTGCCGCGACCGAGCACGAGCCAATCAAGCGAGACCCCTGCGGATGATGCCAATTTAGCCCACGTCTCCATGTCTCCGGGACGCTCGCGGCCATTCCGCAGCGCGCGCATCAGCAGGTTAACGTGGTTTTCTTCCCCTAGCTCGGCACGGCGCGCCCATTCGCGACCGGTCCAACGGTTGTTCGCGAGCACTTCCTTCATCCGCTCGAGCAGAGTCATGAGGGCTATTTTAGTGCGCTTCTTGGTGATTCTGACGAACTAGCTTGCGTACGCTGGTACTCGTGAGTATACAGATACTCGCAATGCAATCGTTTCGAGAGCGGCTGAACTGGTGCGTCACGCAATCCGGCGCGAGCCAAAGAGCAATTTCGACCGCTTCCGACCTGACCCCGCGCCACGTGTCGATGCTGCTCTCGCGAGACTCGGAGGGCGTCGCGATGAACACAATCAAGGCGCTAGCGGAGACGCTCGGTGTAACGGTTGGCTGGCTCTCATCTGGTGAAGGTGACCCGCCTGAGCCAGGCCACATCCGAAAGCACGTTGAGAGTCTCGGTGTGAAGGTCGCGCCGACTACAGATTCACCTGCCCCCACCGGCACGGACGGGGCCCGCTGATGTCGGAAAAAAAACGGTCAAGTGTTCAGAAAACTCTCTAGGGTTGAGCGCGTTCGAGTTTGCGCGCGCGCTCGGTGTCACCGAATCCAATTCTGTACGCGAACGCGAACTGCAAACACATCGAGGGGCAAGGAGTGTTGTTTCTCATGTCTAGCAAGATGGATCGTCTCGCGAAGTGCGCGCACCAGCATGGTGGTGGACTTGCGGCCCAAGAACAAAAACGCACACCCAAGGGTGATGCTCGTGAACTCATTCGCGACCCGAACGAGGAAGAGGCTCGCCTACAGTTCGTGCGCCAGCGATCTGCCCTCGGGTGGTCGCAGCCGCGGGCCGCGTTCGAATTGGGCGTCTCGGAATCCAGCGTCATCTCGTGGGAGTCAAAGTTTGATGGGGCCCACGCCAAGATCCCTGCTCATGCAGCGAACCGAATGCGGCGGTGGGCTCACGAGCAGGCGGGTGTCGATTCCAACGGACGTATTCGCGTGGCCTAGCGCGGTCGCGCGCCCCGTTTAGCCCCGCCGCCTTCGCTGGCCGCGGGGCTTCGGGCGTTGTGAACGAACTGCCGACATTCGAAGCGTTCCCGAAGATCGCGCGCCTCAATCGAGAGGTCGTGGTGACTGAAAAAATCGATGGCACGAACGCCTGTGTCTACGTGGGTGCGGATGGTGCCGTGATGGCGGGTTCACGGTCACGATGGATCACGCCAGAGGATGATAATGCCGGCTTCGCAAAGTGGGTGAAGCTGCACGAGGAAGAGCTTCGGGTCGGCCTCGGAATCGGTACACATTTCGGAGAATGGTGGGGCGCTGGCATTCAACGCCGATACGCGCTGACGGAGAAACGATTCTCCCTGTTCAACGTCGCGAAGTGGTCCGACCCGGCTGTGCGGCCATCGTGCTGCCACGTGGTCCCGGAACTCGCGCGCGGGCTTGATATTCGAGCCGAGACCGAGCGAGCACTGGAGTGGCTGCGGGCCTACGGTTCGGTGGCGGCACCTGGATTCATGCGGCCAGAAGGCGTCGTCATCTTCCACACCGCATCGAGTGCGATCTTCAAGGTGACGCTTGAGCAGGACGAGTCGCCGAAAGGTGCAGAGAAATGACCGCCGCGCGCGCTTTCACCATCCTACTGGTCACCGTATTCGGTGCCGCAGCCTTGCTGCGCCTGGTGCTTACGGTCGGCTTGCTCCGCACGCTCGCGAGGTTGTCGGCCCCGGTGGGGACGCGCGCGCTCTTGTTATTCCTGACCTTCACGTTCCTTGGCCTTCTCGCCACGGTCGGAATCGTGCGCGTGCTTTCGACCTACGAAGCTTTTGCTCAACCTGGGGAACTCTCGTGAACGACGTCAACAATTCGTCCGTTGCTCTTGGTATGCTGATCGCGGTTGCGGTCGTGCTGCTGCTTGCGGTGTCGCTGCTGGTTGGCGTCGTCGTGTTTGCGGTTCGCGCGGTATCACGCACGGCGACGCTAACCGTCGAGCGAACCGACGGGAAGCTGAAGTTCACCGGCTCACTCGTGGCGACTCAGCAGGTCGCGTCGGTCGTGACGGATCTCGAGATCGCGCAGGCGGTTGATCAGGCGGAGCGGGCCAAGCGTCCACTTCTCGCCCCGAAGTCGAACGGATCGAGTCGCGCGTCGGAGCAGCCGTCGTGATTCGCGCGCTCGTCGTCATCCTGCACGCTCTCACTATCGCTGCGCCCGGCTTCGCGCCGAAGCGCGAGGCGGCGCTGCACGTGCAGCGGTTGGCCGAGCGCCTTGAGTTCGACCCGCTCACCCTAGTTGCGCTCGTCGAGCACGAGTCTCGGTGGAACCCGCGCGCGTTCAACCCGGACACCTGGGCAGTCGGCCTCGGGCAGGTTCTGCTCGAGCACTTCCCCGAGTGCGTGCCAGCAGAGCCGTTCTCGCCGATGGATCTCGAGCCATGCTCGCGCATTCGCGCGCGCCTCGAGGACTGGCGCTACAACCTCACCTGGACAGCGGTGGCGTTCCGTGGCTGGCGCGCCTACTGCCTCTATCATGTAGGCACGGGCGAGGCGCGCTACTATCTGCAGGGCTATCAAGGCTTCGACGCGAAGCGGCACGCGACCTGCGGGCATGTCCGCACCCGTTCGGGCTGGCGGGCGCTGCCCATTCCGAAATTGACGCGGCGGGTTCTCGCTCGCCGCTCCGAGTTCGAGCGGCAGGTGACGCGATGATCGCCGCGGCATTGCGATCACTGGCGGCGCTGTTGTTCCCGCCGGCTCCGAGGCTCGGAGCATTCATCGACGACACGGCTCACTGGCGTCGCGTGCGTGCCACCAAGATTCGCCGCCCGGTGGCGGCAGGTTCGAAGTCCTGATCTGCCCCCGTGGGGCCCGAGGTGAACAGATGGCCGATAAAGTAGAGAAAACGCCCGAACAAGAGGGTCCCCGTTCGTTCGCGCGCTCGCTTGAGCTGATCGACGATGGTCGATTGCATACCGAACTGTCAAAGGCGCAGCACGAGTTGCTCGGTAAGCTGCGGCTGGCGTCGCGCGTGCGTCAATCGCCCGTCTCCGGCAAGCTCACCATGACGGTTGACTACGCCGTGTCGGGGGAGAACTGCACGGTCAAATGGGACGTGACGGCGAAGGAGCCCAAGCCGACTCGCTTGCCTTCGGCCATGTTCGTCACGAAGGGCGGGAACCTGTCGGTCGAACCGGCGCAGAAGCAATTCGAGCTGCCGTTGCGCGTTGCGAGAAGCGACGACGAGCAACGTGTGGCAGCGGAAGATGTGGCGCCGGCGCGCGGCGTCTGAAGTGGTCGAAGGAAAGAAAAACGGAGACGACATGACCGACCAAGTGACGACAAGGACAGAGAATGACGCGTTGATTGAGCGAATCGTGAAGCTCAACGGCGCCGAGCTACTCAAGCTCGATCGCGGAACAGCCAACGGAACGCTCGGTTTGGTGCTGCCGAATGGCAAAAAGATCCAGAGCATCAAGCCGCTCCTCGACGAGTATCTGGATGCGCCGGAGCGCCGCAAGGGGACGGCGCACTTGACATCGCTGGATAGTTTCGTGGAGCACGTGAAGCGTTTCTCCGACAGTGACAGCGCGCTCTTTGGTGACTCGAACCCGACGCGCCCGAGGCTCTTGGCGGTGCTCGACTACCACTGCAAGGACGCGGACGGCGACCCTCGCTTCGGGATACATCGCTCGGTCTATGAGTTCCCGGTTTCTGAGGAGTGGTCGACGTGGAAGGCCCATAGCGGGAAGTCGATGGACGTGCCGACGTTCGCCGCTTTCCTCGAAAGCCACATTCTCGAGATCGCACATCCGTTAGCCCTTTCGAAACTGGACGCTGAGTCCACACCGGTGAAGGTGGCGGAGGCGCTCGGTATCGCTTACGCGACACCGCAACGCCTGATGCAACTCTCGAAGGGGCTCGCGATCAAGGCCGAGCAAAAGATCACAAACATCGCCAATCTCCAGAGCGGGGAGAGCGAAATCTTCTTCAAGGAGGAACACTCGGACGAGCAGGGAGCGCCCTTGAATGTGCCGGGCGGCTTCCTGATTTCGATTCCGGTGTTCCGAAGCGGAGCCCCGTGGCTGATCGCGGCGCAACTCTGCTACCGGAAGAGCCCAGCGTTCTCCTGGCATTACAAGCTCTACCGCACCGACATCACCTGGGATGCCGCGATTCGTGAAGCGTGCGACGTCGCCGAAAAGCAGACCGGGCTTCCGCTCTATATGGGGACGCCGGAAGAGGCCTGATCCGTGCCGGTTGACCTCCTAGAGTTTGCGCGCCTTCGCCGGTTTGCCGCGGTCAAGGTGAAGGCGCGCCGAGACGCCGCTCGGCGCGAATTGGCGCTGCGCGAAGATCATGATCAACGGTTCACGGTCGACCTCGACAGCGAGTTGATCCAGGTCCTCGAAGGGCAGGCGAAGACGGCTGAGGAAAGGGCCATGCGAAAGAGAAATCGGTGAAAGAGGCGCAAACCGGAGAGCAGGCGGACCGCGAGCGCGCGATCGCGAACGGGCTTTGCGCCGAGTGTTTCTTCCGCATGTTGGGAGAGCGCGCTCCCGACCCGCGCTTTTGCGCCGACTGCTGGGATCGCGGGTACGGGCACGGGCGCGGACGACCGGTGAAGGAGATGGAACCCAATGAACGATGAAGAGAAAGACTCAGGCGTGGCTGTCATCGAAGGTGACTTCATCGTGATTCGCGTCGCCATCTCGGCGCTTGAAGGCGCGATGCGCGAGAACACGATTGACGAGGACTTCGACGGGTACCGAGTGACGGACGCCACCGGTTTCGCCCGCGACGTCGTTCGTTCGCTGAACGAAGAGTCGGCGGACGGGCTCATGCCGATTCGAGAACTGATCGATAGGGCGATTGTTGACGCGGTCGATCAGGGGTCGGAGCATGTCGAGGACACGCGAGAGGGTGACGATGACCCGAACGGGGTGACGTTCGAGGAGTGGAGCCAGCGATGACCGCGCGCGTCGCCAGTTCGGCAAAGGAGCGCCCGATTCTTTTCAGCTCCCCGATGATTCGCGCGATCCTCGCAGGACAGAAGTCGATGACGCGGCGGGTGTTCAAGCCGGGGCGGCGCTGTCTCGACCTAAACCACGAAGACGACCAGGCGCAAGCCCTGGAGATGTGCCCGTACGGGAAACCCGGGGACAAGCTCTGGGTACGCGAGACTTGGGCGTCGGCGTACGGAAACGGCTCTTGGGGGACGTTGTTTGCCGCCGACTGGGCCTATGTACAGGGCAAACGTAAGCACGAGAAGGGGCCGCACTTCTGCGCCAGCTATGACGATCGGGTTCAGCGCGATCTCGTGAAGTGGCGTCCGAGCATCTTCATGCCGCGGTGGGCGTCGCGCATCACTCTCGAGATCACCGACATGCGCGCCGAGCAGCTGCAAGATATCAGCGAGGAAGACGCGCTGGCGGAGGGCATTGAGGGGCCGTTTGACGTTGGCTATCGAGCCTTCCGCATTCCGGACGATTCGAAACCACGCTACTCGAGCGCGGTAGCAGCGTTTGAGTCTCTCTGGGACTCGATCAACGGCGAGCGCCCGGGCTGCGCGTGGCGTGACAATCCGTGGGTGTGGGTCATCTCGTTCAAGCGGGTGCAGCCATGAGCCTCACCATCGCGGACCTAGCGCGAGCGCTTAGATGCACTGACTCGCAAGCCGAATCGGTTGTACGCGAATGGTTCCGCGCGGACAAGGATCTGCTGGAGCGCATTGTCAAGTGGAGGTCCGGGTGACGTCACGAATCCCCATCCTGCTCCGCGCATTAGCGGACGAGTTCGAAGCTCTAGCCAACCCGCGCCCGCATTCCGTGCGTCGAAAGCCCATAGTTTCGCAACCAAAACCGCGCACTAAGCCGACGGAGTTGCAACAGGCTCGCGCCGATAGGATTTTGCGCTCGAAAGGTCTCATTCCATGAAACGCGAAGCAGGAACCGGAACCGTCGAACCGATGCCGTCGGGGCGCTTTCGCGCGAAAGCCACGCTCCCCGATGGAGTGCGCCACTCGCTCGGGACATACGAAACCGAAGAGGAGGCCGAAGGGGTGATCGCGGCAGCAGTGCTGCGGGCCCAGTCAGTTCGCCTAGAACGCGTCGGCGGAGCAACCATCGCCGGGTGGGGCCCGAGCTGGCTCGAGGAGCTCAAGCAGTCGAAGTCGTACGTCGCGATGCCAAACGCCAGAAGCATCTTCAAACACCGCATCAGCGCGGCGCCGTTCGCCGCTTGGCCGCTGCGTCGGGTCACGGCGCGCGCCATTCGCGCATGGGTCGCCGCGCTGCTCCGCACCGAACTCTCTCTCAGCTCGGTGCGTCAATCGCTGACCGTCCTGCGCAAGATGCTGGACGGCGCTGTCGAACTCGGGATGCTTGACGTGAACCCGGCCCGCGAAGTGCGCGTGCCAAGGCAGCCGGCGGCGACCTCTGAGCCCTGGGCCTACCTCCTTCCGGAGGAGCAGCACCGATTGCTCTCGTGCGAGGCAATCCCACATGCGTGGCGGCTCTCGATCGCCTTCGCGATGGGGACCGGTCTACGCCAGGGCGAACAGTGGTCGCTGCACCTAGCGGACCTGCACCTGGACGGTCCAGCGCCATACGCGTCGGTCCGGTTCGGGAGCCGCGAGCGCGCCCCGAAGGGACGCAAGTCGCGCAAGGTGCCGCTGCTGCCGCTCGCCCTGGACGCGCTGCGTCAATGGCTCACCATCCTCCCGACGTTCGCTAAGCGTAACCCGAACGGGCTCGTGTTCCCCGGCCCATCGGGCGGGTTTCAGAAGGTCTCGCGTGTGCCAGGATGGGCCGGCTGGCTGAAGTCGGCAGGCATCGAACGCCGGGTGCGCTGGCACGACCTCCGGCACACATGCGGGGCGTCACTCGTCTCGGGCTGGTGGGGGCGCGCGTGGCGACTCGAGGAAGTGCGAGAGCTGCTCGGGCACCACGCCATCTCGATGACCGAGCGCTATGCCCACCTGGGCGAGTCGGCGCTGACCAAGGCGGCCAGCGAGACGCTCGATTGTCCTCGGGTCGTCCTCGTGGACGCGGACGCAGCCAAAAATGGCTCTGAAGTCGCGGTTGGCCTAAATCCCCGTCACTCACCCCGTACCTCCTCTAACGAACCAGAAATAAAAGACTTTCCGACGAGCCTGGACGACGCGAGGACGATCGCGTTGCAGCTCGTTCGGGCAGCACGGCGCAGAGAGGACACCCGCGAACTAGAGGCGCGCGTCTCTGCCGCCGTGCTTGGGTCGCCGATCGTGCGGTTGGCCCTGGCGGTTGCGGCCGGTGGACCGCACGCGACCGATCGCGCGCTCGACCTAGCCGAGCTCATCCTGTCGGATGAGCCCCGAGCGATGCTCGGAGGAGCGCTTCCGTCCGCCGCCCAAGCGGAGCCGTCGGGGCCGGTCGGGGTGTCCCGTGGCTGACCGCTTCCTGCTCAGGACTCCAGGACCCTTGGGCGTTGGGTTTCCGCCTGGTGGGTTCACGTCAGCCGTTCCCGGCCACGGTGGAGACGACTGGGCGGCTCGGGCTCCGGAGTGGACTTCCGATCCCTCCGGAGCCGCGGGCGTTTCGATTCCCTATTGTGTTTGCAGTGACGACCCGGGTCAGCTCCGGGGCGCCTATCCGGAGCGCCAATCCGGTGCCGAGTTCGGGCGGCAGACCCGGGCAAACCGTGTGGTCCCGAGCGGCGCTGATTCGGGGCAACTCTCAAGCGGGAGGTCTCGGTGACGGTCGTCGCGGTCCTCTACGCAGACACGCACGGTCCGTATGTCGCGATGGCGAAGGCGGACCGGGACGGACTCGTGGTGTACGACGGTCGCTCCGTTTGGAGCGACGGCCACGAGCATCGGTTTCTTGGTAATCCCTCATGGGACGTGAATCGCGGCGACGCTCGTCTCTACGACGGGCCCCACTCAGTCGTTGCGCACCCGCCTTGCAAGCATTGGGGGCGGTTGCGGCACTTGGCGCATGTCGCTTGCCTCGGTTGTGAACTTAGATATTCACGATCAGAGCACGACTTCTGCCCAGGTTGCGGGGCAGCGAGTTCGTTCGTGTGGTCCGATGCGGATTGTGCCCCTCGCGCGGTCGAGCAAGTGCGCAAGTGGGGCGGCGTCTTGGAGCCCCCGTCGGGGTCGAAGCTTTGGGATGAGAGCAACGGTCCCGGGCTGAAGCCGATCTGGAAGCCGCGTCCGGGCGAACCGGAGCATGGCAAGGCCATTCGAGTTTCGATCGACGACCTGAAAGGAGGCTACACGATCGAGGTCTACCAGGTCGAATGGGGCCACGTCCCACGCAAACGGACGTGGCTCTATCTCGTAGGCGTGCCGCGCGAAGCGCTTGAGGCGCCGCCGTTTCCTGGGCGCGAGCCGACGCACTGGATCAGCGGCGGGCACAAGTTTGCGGGGCGCAAATCGAAGGGCACTCCGGTCCCGCCCGGGATCAAGATCTGCTCCGCGCAGCAACGGCGCCGGACGCCGCCGCTGTTCGCCGAGTATCTCGTGCGACTGGCGCGCGCCGCGGGTGCGAGCAGGAGGGCCACCTAAATGGCTAGCCCCGCCGTCGGCCGCAACACGCTCGCGTTCCTCCACGCCCTGAACGCCGAGGCGGGTCCCGAGCGCCCGCGTATCGCCGATACGTCCGAGCGAGCTAGCGCCGCGCGACGCCTCGCTTGGCTGCTGTTCGATAATCGAGTCGCCATCCTCGCCGCGTTGGAGGCGGAACTCCGTGGCTGATCGTTGCCCGCACAGCATCCTATCCGGATCGCGCAAATGCGTCGTGCGGTCGTGTGTTGAGTACGACGGGAAGGGCCGAGTCGTCGCGCCACCCGAGACACCGCCGACGCCATCCGTCATCGTCGCTCTCGTTCCGCCTCCGCCTCCGCCGCCGCCCAAGCCACCGGCGGAGCCAAGGACGTTCCGGCGTCGGCGTTTGCCGCCCATCGACGTCTCGCTGGCTGTCTCGGCTGCGATCGCGTACCGGCACGCCGCGGAGCTTTACGCCGAACGTCACCTGTCTCGGTCCGCTCCAATTCGCGGAAACGTTGGCTTCGTTTCCGAGTCCGTTAGCAACTCGGTTGTCCCGTTCGTCAACGGGGATCCGAGCGGGAGGTCACGGTGACGCGCAAACTGTTTGCTGCCGCCCACGATTGGGTCGTGTGGCGCGAACCGTTCAGGTTGGTGGGGCCGCTACTGGTCGCGCTGGTGGTGCTCTCTGGCCTCAACTGGTTCCGCGTCGTAATGCTGCGGCCGCCAAGCATTCCCAGAGAATGCCGCGACTACCTCGCGTCGCCCGGCGTGCCCTGCGAATCGCGCGCGGACCTCACGGTGCTGAACGGCGTCGCGCTCTGCCTTTGCGGGGGCAAGCGATGAAAACGTTCGATGAGGTATGGGCAGAAAAGGAACGCGAAGGTTACCGGTACGGCGATGACGCACTGGAGCAGGTGCGCTTCGGTTGGGAGCTGGCTCAGCACGCTCGTGGCGAAGATGCGGTCGAACTGCAGCTGGCCGAACTCCGCTCGGTGCTCGATTCACCGCAGACCGAAGACTTCCTTGCCGCCGTGCGCAACGAGGCGGGCCACCAGGTCGCGCGCTGGGGCACCAAACATGACAGCGGAAAAGCGCCCACAGATTGGTTTTGGCTGCTCGGCTATCTGTCCGGCAAAGCGCTTCACGCCGCGATCCTGGGCGATCGAGCAAAAGCGCTGCATCACGCGATCTCGTCGGCCGCGGTGCTGATGAATTGGCACCGAGCTCTTTCGGGTGCGCCGACCAACATGCGCCCCGGGATCGATCCACCCGAGGGGGTGGGCTGATGGCTGAACTGCGTTTTTCGCACGCGCGGGCCGAAAAGATCGCGTTGGACTTGGCGGAAGCCGAACGCGCCGTGGATTGGAATTTCAATTGCGGCCCCGCGGCGCTCTGCGCCGTCACCGGGCTCACGCCGGAGCAGGTCCGGCCGCACCTCGGGGACTTCGAATCGAAGGGCTACACGAACCCGACGTTGATGTGGGCGGCGCTGCGCTCGCTCGGAGTGAATTTCAGAACGACCGTCACGCCGAAACAGAACGCCCCGATCGCTTCGCAAATCGGCCCGTGGGTGTGGCCAAAGTTCGGGCTCGCGCGCGTGCAATGGGGCGGGCCATGGATTGGGATCGGGGTTCCGATTCAGGCGCGCTACCGAAAGACGCATTGGGTCGCGTGCCACGCCGATCTCGACGGGTTCCGCATCTTCGACATCAACGCGATGTGCGTCGGCGGCTGGCTCCCGCTCGCTGAATGGTCCGGACAACTCGTGCCGTGGCTGCTGAATGAGGTTGAGCCGAAGGCGAACGGCGCGTGGTGGCTCACGCATTCGGTGGAGGTGATCGATGGATGATCAGTTCATGCGCGAGATGGCGGTCGCTATCCTGGTGTGCCTGGGTGTCATCATTGCTGGGCTTGCGTTTCTTGCGGGAGCTTTGCCGTGAGCCAACGAGGCCAAGCACAACTCCCCGCCGTGACGCGCGGGAGCGGTCGTCTCAAGGGCGACAAGATCAACCTGAACCTATACCTCGCCGAGGAGGATGCGGAGCGGTTCAAGCGGTTCGCAAGGCAACAAGGGCTGAGCACGGGCAATGCGCTGCGCATACTGCTCGATCTGTTTGGTTCCGTGCTCGACCATACACCTCCGCCCGTCGCTCCGAATCCGGAGCGCGCACGAGTTCTATGCGGCGAGTCCGCTCACGTGACGGGTGATGCTGCATGCGGCGTGCCCACATCGTTGCGCGTCGAGTTCGCCGCAGAAAAGCGCAACGAAACGGACCTGACTGAAACGACCGTTCAGGTCAAGAGAGCCCCACGCGGGGCGGAAACGGGTGAGGCGTGATGGACGATCTATGCCGGCGCTGCCGAATCGCGCCGCTGCGCGGCAATTACTACCTGGGGATTTGCTCGGAGTGCCTCAAGCAGGGCCGCGCTGGCATCAGGTATTCCACGGGTCAGGTTGGCGTGGCGGGTTCAGCGGGGACTCGCCCGTTGACGGCCGAAGTGCTCGGTGGAGTGGTGCCAATGTTGGGCACCGGGGAACCAACTCGGGTGGCGTCGTGAGCCGGTGCTTCGCTATCTCGCGCGATGGCAGGCGCTGCATCGGCGTCGGACAGCACGCGGGAGAGCACTTCGCGCCCGCTACCGTTCTGAATGATCCTGTCGCGTGGTCCAGCCCGCGACAGCACCAGACGGACGCTGAACTCGGCGCGATGCTGCGGGCGGCGCTGCTGGCGCACTACGGCGAGCAGGCGTATCTAGAGCGCCGCGTTGGTGGCGTAACGGTCGTCGGAGTCGAAGGACCTGGCACCGTCCTGGTTCGCGTGGATGGCGAGGCCACGCTGGTCGACACCGAGGAGCCGGCGTGATGGGGACCGTCATCCGCCTCGACGCCCACCGGCTCGGCTCTCGCGTGCTGGAAGCGCCCGAGCGCCTCCCGCTCGTCGTGACCGCCACCATCGGCGCCGTGTCGCTTGTGCTCGCGGGCGAGATTGAGCTGTTTGCGTCGCCCGCGCAATGCCGGGAACTCGCGGCCGACTTGGAACGGCTCGCGAATGAGGCGGAAGGGCTCGAGTGCGCCGCGTTGTCGATAGAGAGGAAAAGACCGTGATCGAAATCAAGAACCGTTGGACCGGAACAGTCATTTTTCGCAGCGAGTCGGCGACGACTACCCGCGAGGCACTTGAGGAAGCGGTCAGGAGCGGCGCCAGCCTCGAATACGCCAACCTCGGATACGCCAACCTCGGATACGCCAACCTCGAAAGCGCCAACCTCGAAAGCGCCAACCTCGGATACGCCAACCTAGCACGCGCCAACCTCGCCCGCGCCAACCTCGCATCCGCCAACCTCGCCCGCGCCAACCTCGGATACGCCAACCT
>JAEUAF010000341.1 GCA_019695485.1 Sorangium sp. | reverse complement strand
TTGTTTCTGTCGCTTTACGAGCGTGCGAGCACGCGATCGTCTAGGACTTCGAGGTGTCGGAACGGTACCCGAGGAGTGAGTCGACGCACGTGCTTTCGCAGCCCGACGTGTCAAGCGACGAGGCGCGGGCTTTTCTGATCGTCACCGAGCTCGTGCGCGATGCGCGCCGCGGTTACCCGCTTACGGCACGCACCGGGTTTCGCGTTTCGCCGGACGGCCGAGTGGGGCGTGTCCCCGAAGTAGAGGCGTGGGTTTGGGTAGATCCCAGCGCCGAGCCTGGCTTTGGCTCCATCGAAGTTCTGTCGCCAGCGGTGGAGCGACTGTTCAAGTTGTTCCTACCCTTGTGTTTCGAATTTGCTGGCAAAAGGCTGGCGATTGGGCACCTCGGGCAAAGCCTCGACGGCCAAATCGCGACCTCGAGTGGTGCGTCGCGCTATGTGACGGGTCCAGAGAATCTGCAGCATGTGCACCGGCTGCGCGCGCTCTGTGACGCGGTGGTCGTCGGCAAAAATACCCTCGAGCGCGACGACCCGCAGCTTACTACGCGGCTCGTGCCTGGCAGGAACCCCGTGCGGGTGGTGATCGATCCGCATTTGCGTGCTTTGGCTGAGCGCCGCCTCTTCCTCGACGGTGCCGCGCCCACCTGGGTGGTTTGCTCGCATACAGCGAGTCTGCGGGCGCCGTTGCCGAGCGGGGTCGAGCTCGTGCGCTTGCACGCCGAGGCCGAACGCCTTGCTCCGCGCGCTATCCTGGACGCGCTCGCAGAGCGTGGGCAGAGCTGGGTTTTGGTGGAAGGCGGGGGCGTTACTGTTTCGCGCTTCATCGAGGCGCGAGCGCTCGATAGGCTGCATCTCGCGATTGCGCCGGTCATTTTGGGCCGCGGGCGCGCCGGGCTCGCGCTACCTGCGGTCGATGAAATCGCACACGCGCTTCGGCTGCGCGCCACGCGCTTCGAATTGGGTGACGATGTGTTGTTCGACTGCCGCTTCGATGGGAAGGGTTCTGGGCCTCCGCTTGGCTAGCTCGAGGTGGCTATTCGTGGTGCCGGCCCTCACGGGGCGTCCGACGGGTGGTACGCGCTACAACGCTGAGCTCATTCGCGAACTGTCGGCCCGGGGTGTCGCGCTCAGCGTCGTCGATCTGGCTTCGGCGGAAGCAGCGCTGGCGACGACTGCGTTCGATTGGGTGTGGGTAGACAGCCTGTACCTGGGCAAGTTCCCGACCTATGTCGCCCGCGCGCCGCGCGCCGCGCGGATCGGCCTCATTTTGCACTATCTGCCGTCCTTGCTCGAGCGCGGCGAGAGCGCGCGCGAGGAGCTTCTGCGCATCGAGCAGCGGGCTCTTGCCGAGAGCTCGGTGGTGCTCACCACCAGCGCCTACATGCAAGCATTGCTGATCGACCGCGGCCTCGAATGCCCGTGTTGGGCGGTGGAGCCCGGTGTCGAGCTCGTTTTGGGGGGGTCGTGCTCTGAATCGGGAACGGCGCGGCTTCAGACGCAAAGTGACGGCGGCCCAATTGCCGCGGTCGCTGCGATTTGCGTAGCCCACGTGGTTCCAGGGAAGGGCGTGCTCGAGCTCCTGCAAGCGCTGGCTCGGCTGCTCCTTCCGGCCGATCGCTTGAAGCTCTGCATCGTGGGCGACTTCAACGCAGGTGGCGACTACGCGGAGGCTTGCCGCGAGCTCGCCGCGCGTGATTCAGCCCTGCGCGGTCGCGTAGAATTTCTCGGCACGTTGCCGCCGCCGCGCGTCGCGCGTGAGCTCGCTCGGGCCAACCTTTTTCTATCTGCCTCGCGCATGGAATCCTTCGGTATGGCGCTCGCCGAAGCGCGCGTCGCGGGCGTCCCGATTCTGGCCTGCGAAGCAGGGAACGTCGCGGCACATGTTAGCGCAAAGTGGGGGGCAGAACTCTTGGCCAGTCCCAGCGAGCTTGCGCGCCGTGCGGTTGAGCTGTCGCGTGATCCCGCGCTGCATGCCGAACGCTGGCGATTGGCGTGCGAACATGCTGCTCCGCCAAGACCTTGGTCGCATGTGGCCGAGGAATTTCTGCGGCATGCCGCGGCGCTGCAAGCCCACGCGCCTTGAGCTTCAGCCTGCGCTCTTGGCGTAAGAGTAGAAGAACGAACGCGCAAACGACACCAAAACCGCGCCGATCCCAAGTGCCAGCAGCGCGCCGCCCCAGGCCCTCGGCAGCGCCCAAGGGGCGATCAACCCGACTGCCAGCGCCAAGAACGCTCGGCGCCCAAAATTGGAGCGCGGTGCTTCGCGACCACTGCCCGGCACTGCCCACAAGGAAAGCACGTACAGCGCGCGGAGCGGCCCCGCAGCGAGCGCCCACGGGCCAAACAGGCCACGGCGCCACAGCTCTGAACTCGCGACGAGCACGAAGAAGGCGTCCGCTTCCATGTCGAAATGAGCTCCGAACTCGGCCGCACTTGCGGTACGACGGGCAACGAATCCGTCGGCGCCATCCAAGCACAGGGCCAATAGCAGGGTCGGCGCCAGAAGAGCGCTCGGCACCGCGCCGAGGCACAGCGTGATGACGAGCCTCGCGAACGTGATGCCATTGGCGGCACCGAAGTGCCCCTGGCCGGTGTAGCGCCCTTTCCCGAGCCACAGCAGCCAGCCAAAGCCCAGCGTTCCGGCCGCGCCGAGCGGCAGCGCGCTCCTCGCGGCGAGCTCCCACGCGAAGCCGGCCGCGAGTAGCACCGCCTGCTGACGGCTCCAGCGTTCGAGATAGTTCGCGGGCCGCGCGCGCGCTAAAGTCATGCGTTTTCGAGTCCTGCCCTTGCGGCCTCGGGGATGCATCATGTTAGATCGACGGCGACTTCGTGGCTTCGGAAATTCCGGCTACCGCGCGTGCATTTTGGGTCGAAGCTCCGCTCGTCGGCGCGATCCGTGACGAAGTGCTGCCTCCGCTCGAACCGGGAGCGGTGTTGGTGCGAACCTTGTTCAGTGGGGTGAGTCGGGGAACCGAAGCGCTGGTCTGGCAAGCCGAGGTTCCGGCGACTGAAGTCGAGCGCATGCGCTGCCCACATCAAGCCGGCGAGTTCTCCTTCCCGCTCAAGTATGGCTACGCGAACGTCGGGGTCGTCGAAGCGGGGCCCGGCGATCTCGTCGGGCGATCGGTGTTCTGTTTGTTCCCCCATCAAACGGCGTACGTCGTCGAGCGAACGGCCGTGCTGCCGTTGCCCGCGTCCGTGCCGTGCGAGCGCGGGGTGTTGGCCGCCAACATGGAGACCGCGTTGAACGCGGTGTGGGATGCGCGGCCGCTCGTCGGCGACCGCGTTTCCGTGATTGGCGGCGGCGTGGTGGGGCTCTTGACCGCGTATCTCGTGAGCCGCTTGCCCGGGGTCGAGCTCGAGCTCGTCGATCTGCGAGCGGAGCGCGAGCAGCTTTGCTCGCAGCTGGGCTTCGGCTTTGCTCTTCCCGAGCAGGCGCGACGTCAGCGCGATCTGGTGTTCCACGCGAGCGGCAGCGTCTCCGGTCTCAAAACGGCGCTCGAGTTGGCGGCTGCCGAGGCTACGATCGTGGAACAGAGCTGGTTTGGCGCGCGAGAAGCGACGCTCGCGCTGGGTGGCTGGTTCCATTCGGGGCGCGTCACTCTGCGTTCGTCGCAGGTTGGCCGGGTGAGTCCGAACGCGCGCGCACGCTTCGCGCATCGCGAGCGGCTCGAGCTCGCCATCAGCCTTCTCAGCGATGCGCGCCTCGACGCGCTGCTCGAGGAAGCCTGCCCATTCGAGGCACTACCAGCGGCGATGAACGCATTGTCTTCGCCCGAGAGCGGGCGCTTGTGCCAGTTGATTCGCTATTGAGTCGATGAACCGTATTGTCGAGGAGCCCAGGATGTTCAGCGTTTGTGTGCGAAACCACGTGATGATTGCTCACAGCTTTCGCGGTGAGCTATTCGGCCCCGCCCAACGCCTGCACGGCGCCACTTATGTGGTCGATGTTGAGTTTCGACGGCCAGAGCTCGGTGCCGAGGGGGTCGTGATCGACATCGGCAGGGCCTCCGACGCGCTGAAGGCCAGCCTTTCCGAACTCGAGTTCCGAAACTTGGACGAGCTCCCCGCCTTCGCCGGCAAGAACACCACGACCGAGTTTCTCGCGAAGTTCGTGTTCGAACAGATGGCGCGTCGTCTGGCCGCGGGCGAGCTCGGTGCTGGTAGCGATCAGGTCGCCTCGCTCAAGGTCACGCTTCACGAGTCTCACGTGGCCTGGGCGGCTTACGAGGCGGCACTGCCCCGCCCCTGAGGGCTGAGCGCGTCGCCTGCGTTCCCGTTCGTGTCCGGAGTCAGAGGGGCGTGTTGGGTGCGGGCGGCGCTTGGTCCCATTTCCAAGCGACGCAGCGTGAACCGGTGAGCAGGGTCGACAACGTCTTTCCGAGCTCGTCGCCCGCCTCAGCCTCCGTTTCCGCCTCGTGCGTGTCGATGCGCGCGACGAGGTGGTGCCGCAGCTTCGAATAGACCAGAGCCGTGAGGCGAAACCCGGTGCCCTCCGCCAGCGCGGCCCCGGGCTCCGAGCCCTCATTGCGTGC
>JAEUAF010000168.1 GCA_019695485.1 Sorangium sp. | reverse complement strand
GCCAGCGGCGCTCGAGTTCGCCAATCGCTGCTACGTCCGGTCCGAGGTCGACGCTGATGCGCACCCAGTCGCCTTGGCGTCGGATGTGAACCTCTGCTTGAGAACCGCCCGCTGCCGCTTGAGTGACGAGCAAGTTCACCATGCGCCGCAGGTCCGCCTCGTCCCCGAAGACCTCGGTGCCCGCGCCCGGTTCGATGGCGATGCGCGCGTTGGGCGCGACCTCGAACAGCAACGCCGCCAGATCGATGCGCCCGCGCCGCGCCTTGCTGCCGCGTGAGCCGGTGTTGAGCGCGCTCAGCATCTCGATCGCGTCGTCGAGCGCGTCGAGGGTCGTCTCCACGGGCTCAGGTGCGGGTTCGCTTGCCCCGGGACGCACGCGCACGACTTCGTCGCGCAGCGTCTTCGCTGCGCCGCGCGCCTCTTGCGCGAGGAGCCAGGTAAGCTCGTGCCGAGTCAGACGTTCTTGCGACACTCGCTTCAGCTTACGCCGTTCGGTTCCTCACCCGCCACCCCCCGTCGCGCATGCCATTCGGATTCGCGTTACGCCCCGTCACTCGGGGCGGCTGACGGACGTTCGGTGGCATCTTGAACCACAGAAAACCACACCCGAGCTTCACGTGATTTTGCTGAGACTGGCGTCTTTCGCGGGCCCGCCGTAAGAAGCATGGCAATGCGCTTCCGCGCCGTTGGGGTCTGTCTGATTGCCGCGAGTGTCGTCTCGTGTGGGAACACTGCGGCACCCAGCTCGTTTGCAACCGGTGGCGGTGGCACGGCTTCGGGGGGCCAAGCCGGCATGGCGGGTACCGCCGGGGTCGCGGGCTCGATGCAGGTCATGGATCCCACCCTGGGTGGCCCGTGTGTCGACGATCCGCAATGCGATGATGGCCTGGACTGCACAGACGATGCCTGCGACGCAGGGCTCGGACGCTGCCGATTCACTCCGCGAAATGAGCGCTGTCAGGACGAACTTTACTGCAACGGCACCGAAGTTTGCCAACCCAAGATGGGCTGTCGCGCGGGGGAGCCAGTTTCGTGCACGGATAACTCGAGTTGCACCATCGATGTGTGCGTCGAGGAGACGCGCTCGTGCGAGCATCGCGCGCGGGACGCGGATGGCGATGGCGACCCCGTTTGGAACTGCGGCGGCAATGACTGCGACGATAGCGACCCGAAGGTGAATGGTAACGCGCCCGAGATTTGCGGGAATGGGGTCGACGACAACTGCAATTTGCGGATCGACGAGGCCGGCTGCGTGTCGCCTCAATACGACACCTGCGCGGATGCCTTGTCCGTCGAGTCTGACGGTGTCTACGATCTGTCCTTCGTCGCGGCGGGGGAGGACTTTAGTCTCAGCTGTGCCGAGCCGGGCGGCACGCGCCGAGACGTAGTGGTCGCTCTGGTGGTTCCGCCGGGTCCGGCGCGCGACGTCGATGTGAGCGTGACTTCGCTCGACAAGGGGCTCGCGCTGTCCGTGGCGGGCTCATGCAGCAAGAGCGCCTCCGAGCTCTCCTGCGCGGCTGGGGTGAGCTTGCCCGATCCCTCCGACGGAAAGGTGGCGCGACTCCATCTCTACTCTTTGACCAAGGGCGCCTATCCGCTCTACGTGAGTGGGATTGCGGACGATACGGCGTCGTTGAATGTCGCCTACTCCGACGCCTCCGCGCCGCCGACCAATGAGACCTGCGGCGACGCTGGGGAGCTCGAGCCGGGCAGCAGCGTGCGCGTTTCGCTCGCGTCGGCAACGTTGGACACCACGAGCGCGTGCGGCAAGCCGTTCGGCGATTTGGTGTATCGCTTCGAGCTTGCCGAGCCACAAGACGTCGTACTCACTGCGTTCCCGCTGGACGCATACGGCGTCCCGCTGCTCTCGCTGCGCTCCGAGCGCTGCGTGCCCGCGTCGAGCGAGCTCGATTGTCGCCTCTCCGCGCCATCGCGGCTGTGGCAGCGCGGCCTGCCGGCAGGGACGTACTATGTCGTGGTTGGTTCGACGGGGCCCGGGGACGTGGACCTTTCCTTGGAACTGGGTCCCGCGACGACGCCGCCACCCGATGAGGGCTGTCAGGCTCCGCCCGCGCTCGCCGTGGGTGTGACGGAGGACATTGATCTAGGGACCCACACGAACCGTGTCGCGAGCCAATGCTTGCCGGGCGCAGCGGATGCGACGTACTCGCTGCGCTTGGCGGAGGTCTCCGATCTGTTGGTCGTGGAGCGCTTGTCTCAGGGTGATACCGGCGCCGTGCGGGTGAGTGACGCGGCATGCCGAGCGGACACCGACCTGGTTTGCGAGAGTGCTCCGGCCCTAGCGATCTGTAAGTGTTCCCCCTGGAACGGCTCCGTGTGCTCGGAGACCTCGAGCGTGCGTGGCCACGCGCAAGGCGTCGCGGCGGGCGAATACGCGGTCACCGCCGAGAGCGCTGTCGGGAGCCCCGTGCAGCTGACGGTCTTCTCGCGGCCAGCAGTGCCGGCGACGCTGGTCGCAATCGCGGATGGTTGCAACGATGCGGTTCTAATCCCAGAGACCGGCGGGCGTTTTACCGGCAACACTAACAATGCCAACGCCGACTTCTCGGCAAGTTGCGACTTCGGTGTGGGGGCCCCGGCAGGCGCCCCGGAGCAGATGTTGCGTTTGCACCTTTCAAGGCCTCGGCGCGTGCTGCTCGATGCGGCGGGGAGCGACTTTGCAACGCTGATCGCGCTTCGAAAGGCGACGGATTGCCCTGGTCCTGAAGTGGTTGGTGGCTGCGCGCCCGGTTGCAGTGCGACGCGTAGTTTCCTCGATCTCGTTCTAGCCGCAGGGGACTATTACGTTCAGGTGGATGGCTATGTGGGAGCGGCCGGGCACTGGCAGCTCGACGTGTTCACCGCTGATCCCGGCGGAGCGACCGCTCCTTGATCGAAGGTTGACCGGTTCGCCTGGGTCAGGTCTGACCGCGGGCAGCGGTGGCTTCCGTTGCTGCACAATCTAGCCAGCGTCGTCGGAGCGGGCTAGATTGCTGGCGATGCGGATTCGCCTGCCGCGCGGCGCCCTGGTGTGCTGGGCCCTTGGTGCGCTGTTGTCTGTGTCGAGTGCGGGAGCAGCGCCGACGGAGTCCGGTGGCGCACGGGAGCTCTCGCTCTGGGAGCACACGGCGCTCAGTCGCGGCGAGCGAGTCGAGCGACCACTCGACTTCACCACGAAAGAGGGTTCGTACACGGGGGGCGTCTCTTACCAGGTGGTGCGAGAGTCTCCGGACGCGGTGCTGGCGGCCCTGTTGAGTGCCGAGAACCTGCCGGCCATGCTGCCTCGGACGCGTTCGGCTCGCGTGATCTCGGCGGACGCGAGCGGGCGACGCATCGAGGTCGAACAGGGCACGCCTCCGTTCTCCGCACGCTATACGATCGTCGTTTTCAACGACGTGCCGCGGGGTGAGGTGCGGTTTTGGCTGGACCGCCGTTTTTCGCACGACGTGGCCGACGTCTGGGGCTTTTTCCGCGTTCGGCCGTTTGGCTCCGGGCGCAGTCTGTTGACGGTGGGCGCGGCGGTCGACCTTGGGCCGATCTGGTTTCGGGGTTTCGTGGAAGGGCGCGTCCGCGCACTGGTCCTCGGGTCAGTGACCGGCATTCGCGATTTCGTCGAGCCTCGACGGCTGAGCGCGGTAGGCTACTGATCTCGCCTGCCGAGCCAGTCCCTGATGGTTTTCCGTATCGCTGCCGTCGCGTTCAACACCTATCGCGAAGCAGTGCGCGCGCGCGTTTTGCATGGCCTGTTCGGCTTGGCGCTGGCCACCGCAGCTTACGCCCTGGTCGTCTCGGCGTTCGCCAACCGGGCGCACCTGCGTGTCGTGAGCGATCTCGGTGCCGCCTCGATTTCGCTTTACGGCGTGGTCGTGGCCGTGGTGCTCGGCGCGACGTCCCTGTATCGAGAGCTCGAACTCAAGACAATCTTTCCGATCCTCGCGCGGCCGATCCAACGTGGGGAATACCTGGTTGGAAAGTACTTGGGAACGCTGCTCACGTTGGGTGTATTCATCGCCGCGAATAGTGGTGCCTTGCTGTTGGCGTTGGCTCACATCGCCGGGCGAAGCCTGTGGCTTTGTGGAGGAGTCGGCGTCGGCAGCGTTCTGGCTTTCGCTCTGTTGTTCTGGCGCGTGTCGCGCTTGCGAACCTGGTTGCCGATCCCATTCGCGCTGCTTTGGTTCTTGCTCGGCGCGGCCCTCGCCGGGGGCGCGCCCGACGACCGCAGCGTGATCGTGGCGTCGGCTCTACT
>JAEUAF010000132.1 GCA_019695485.1 Sorangium sp. | reverse complement strand
GTCAAGCCAAACGCGCGTGGCCCGCTGACCTAGCCGCCGATACCCTGCCTCGTGTGCAGGTCCAGCGCTTCGACGTCGGGCGACTCGATCGTGCCAAGCGCACGGGAGCCGGCGGCGTGCGCGTGCCGGGCTCGATCTCCCGCACAGGCGTGCAGACGTACACCGACTCCCACGGCAACACCGTGCGCGAGTACCGGCCTCCGGAGGAGGTCTTCGCGCCCGCGAGCCTCGACACCCTTGCAGCCGTGCCGGTGACGGTCGGGCACCCTCCGATGGGCGTCACCCCGAGCAACTACCGCGAGGTCACGGTCGGGCACGCTTCCGACGCCACGCCCGGGCGCCGCAAGGATGGCCCCGTCGAATGGGTCGATCACTCGCTCATCGTTTCCGACGGCGGCACACTGCGTCGCGTCGACTCGGGCGATCTCAGCGAATTGAGCGCTGGCTACACGGCAGACGTCATTGCCGAGAAGGGCATCGCGCCCGACGGGCAGCACTACGACGCCCGGCAGACCAACATCCGTTTCAATCACATCGCGTTGCTCCCCCCCGGGCATGCGCGCGCAGGATCGGGCGCCAAGCTGCGCCTCGACGGCAACCAGGAGCCCACCATGTTCGTGCGCCACGACGACAACTCGACCCCCGTTTCCGCCCCGAAGACGCTCGTGAAGATCGACGGCATCGACGTCGAGAAGGGCAGCGACACCCACCTGTCATTGCTCGAGCGAGCCGTCGCGAGCGAGAAGAAACGTGCCGACGACGCGACGACCGCACTCACCGCGGCCCAGACCGCAACGGGCGAGATGAAAGCGAAGCTCGACGCCGCCGAGGCCAAGCTCGCTGGGCTCGATGTGAATAAGCTCGTGCAAGACGAGCTCGCCTTCCGCGCCCGGCTCCTGCCCGCGCTGCCGAAGGGCACGGACGGCAAGCCCTACGACTTCACCGGCAAGAGCCGCGACCAGGTGCATGCTGACGCCGTTGGCCCCGCCGTGATGGCGGAAGCGGCCAAGCTCGGGAGCGACGCCGAGCGGGCGGGATATGTCGCTGCGCACCTGAAGATCAAGCTCGACAGCGCCGGCAAGCCGCCCGCGCCGCTGCACACCCCGACCAAGAGCGTCGATGACTCGACGTCTACGCCGAAGAAGATCACCGACAAGCGCGCGGACGCCTTCACGTCGTCCTGGGGCGCAGGAGCCAAGTAATCCGATGGCATCTCTCCTCACTCCACAAGAGACTCTCGGGCTCGCGCTGGCGGGCTCGATCAGCCGCAAGGGCGCGAAGACCACCACCCGCACGCTGAATCAGGCGGCGGGCTCCGCCGAAGGCCTGTTGCTCGCTCCGAGTGGCACGGCGGGCCAGGAGTGCATCGCGCCGACCACCGAAGCGCTCGTGAAGAGCGCGATTGGCTTCAGCGTCATCCGCCCCATGAGCGAGGACTTCGATTCCACGCACCACTACGCCGACAACGAGGCGGTGGCGCTGATGGAGAGCGGGCACATGCACGTGAACTGCGAGGGCACGGCGGTCGCTGATGCTCCCGTCTACGCGCGTATCACGAGCGACGGCGGCAGCAATACCGTACTCGGAAAGGTGCGCGCCGATCAGGACTACCCCTCGGGCGGCCTGGTCATCACCCCCGCCGCGTCGCCCGTAGCGGCGCAGGGCGGCTACCTGGTACGCCTCGTCGACGCCGCAGGCCATGACGAAACGTTCGTCATGACGACCGACGGCAGCGCAACGGTCAACGAGATCGCGACGGGGCTGAAGAACCTGATCGATGCCAGTCCGAACTTCGTGGCCGTCGACAACACGGGCTCGCTCTCGGTGACCGCTGCCGCGGGCGCTGTCGTCGAGGTTCTCCAGCTCGGCGAGCACCTGACCATCTCGACCGGTCCGCGCTGTGTGCGGATCCCGGGTTGCTTCTTTGATCATTCTCGCACGGGCGCTGGCCTCGTCGAGATTCGCTTCGACAAGCGCAACTAATGATCGTCGTTCCGTTCACCCAGGCAGATCTTGGCGCGGGCGCCAAGGATCTCTTCGACTCCCAGGCGGAGAGCGGACTGTACTTGCTCAGGCTGCGCTGGAAGCGGACGGCTCTCTCTGGATCCGGAGATGTGCAGGTCACCGTCTCCTGGACGGGCTCGGACGGGGTAGCCGGAAGCTATGTCAACGGCTTTACCGTGGCCGGCGCTGACTGGGAAGAGACGGAGATCATAACGCTCGACCACCCGTCCAGCGTCAGCGCTGCGCTTGTAAATCAAGGCTTCTCAGGCACCTTCAGTGCCGATCTGCAGATCCTCGTTGCGCGTCTGCGCGAAGAAGGAAACGACTGAAAATGGAACTCCATCACATCGATCTTGGCGGCGTGTCGGGCGCGGGCGGCGCCGCCCTACGCCTGGACGCGGATGGGCTCATCGACATGCAGTGGGCGCAGCAAGCCCAGGCGTCGCATCAGTTCGACTTCTGCCAGGGCGTGCGCTCGGACAGCGCCGTGCCGCTTGCTCGCGACCTCAACTACGTGCTCCAGCACGTGCGCGAGCAGTATCGGCCGCTGAAATATGCCGAGGTGCTGCCGACGGATGCGGTCCCCGACTGGGCAGAGCGCTGGGAAGTTTCGAAGATCACCGGCACGGGCTCGGTGCAGCTGGCGTCTCAGATCGGCCGCGACGACATCGTCACCAGCGACTTCAGCCGCGACACGACCACCGGGCGCATGTTCGAAGTCGTGAACGGCTACAAGTACTGGACCCGCGAGCTCATCCGCGCCGCCATCCTCGGGGTCAACCCCCAGGTCGAGCGCGCGATGATCCAGGCGCAGGCCGCCGAAGAGTTCCTCGATGCGCTCTGCGCGACGGGCCTCGTCGGTAGCCAGTACGGCTCGGGCGGGGCGCGCGACCTCGGGCTCGGCCTCACGGGCCTCGGCAACGACGCCAACATCGTGGCCCTCGGCATCGTGAGCGCGGACGCAACCAAGGGGGCGAGCACCAACACTACGAGCTGGACCGCGGCGACCTCCGCGGACTTCGCCAAGGTGCTCGATGACCTGCACAACCTGCTCTCGGCCGTCTACAGCAATTCGAAGGAGCGGCACAACGCCGACACCATCGTGATGCCGCTCGACGAGTTCAACGCGTTGAACCGCCTGCGCCCCGCCAACTACTCGGCCAACGTGATCGAAACCTTCATGGAGGAATGGGCGCGCCGGCTCGGCCGCCCCGGCCGCATCACGGTCTGGGATCGCTTCGCTTCCCTCGGCACCATCTCGACCGGGCCGCGTGTGCTCGCGTTCGAGGCCCGTGACAAGAATGTCGCGGCCCGCATCACGGGCAAGGAGTACGGCGTTGACCAGGTGCGCGAAGTAACGCGCGCCTTCGAGGCCAACGCATCCCTCGTGACGGGCGGCGTGCGCGTGCTCGATGCGAGCGGCGCGGCCTACCTCGACCTCGCCGCGTAAGGGTCGGCCGCCATGGCCGTGAGCATCGCTGACTTCAAGGTCGCCTTCCCTGAGTTCCAGAAGGCAGGCGACCCGATGCTCGAGGCCCAGCTCGCGCTCGTCGAGCTCGACGTCTCGGACAGCTTCGGCGACAGCCGCGACTTGGCCGTGATGCTACGCCTCGCGGACACCCTCGCGCTCTCGCCCTTCGGACGAGACGCCCGCATGATCCCGAAGGGGGTCGACAACGCGTTCTCGTCCACCTACGGCCTGCGCTTCCAGCGCCTGGCCGAAGCCAACGGAGTCAGCGCGAGCCGACTGGGGTCGACCAGTGGCTGTCGGTGAAAAGCAGGGCAAGCCGCCCATCGTTCTACCACGAACGATCACGGTCACGGTCGGGGTGCATGGCGACGCCGGCGCCGTCACTCACGGACCTGCGAACGACACACGCCCGGGCGCTGCCAACGACACCGGAGCCGTCGAGAAGAAGCCGCTCACGGTCGCGGACATCGCGACGTTCAACGAGTTCGGCACGAGCCGCATCCCGCAGCGGTCCTTCATCCGGGCCTGGTTCGACGAGAACCAAGAGTTCATCGCGGAGACGCTCCGCTCGCAACTGAAGCTGGTCATCGCCGGCAAGCTCACCGCCGAGAAGGCCGGGGCACGCATTGCGCTCGCCTGCGAGGGCAGCATGAAACAGCGCATCGCGCGCGGCATCCCGCCGCCGAACGCGCCCAGCACCATCGAGCGCAAGGGCAGTAGCAAGCCCCTCATCGACACGGGCCAGCTGCGGAACGCCATTCGCGGCCGCGCGGTCTTCGACGAGGCCGGCGCCGAGCTCGGCACGGACGTGGCGGCAGAATGAGCGACTGGCTCTCCTTCCGTGCCGCGGTCGTCGCTGCCATCGAGGCGGCGCTGCCGGCCTCCGTGCTCGCGACCACCGGGGTCGCCTGGGCGGACGGGCCACGGCCCCATGCGCGCGCGCTCGTGCTGCTGTCCGTCGTCTCGACGCTCTTCGACGACCGGGACTCGGCCCTCTCCCAGGGCGGGCTCCAGACCCTCGAATCGATGGTGACCCCGACCGTGCAGGTGTCCTGCGAATCGAGCTACGACTCGGGCGACGCCGACGCGCTCTGGCTCATCGAGCAGTGCCGGCTCGGGCTGCGCAAGGTGAGCGTGCGGGCTGCCCTCGACGCGGCGGGCATCGTGATCCAGGTGTTCCCGCGCTCGACCCGGAACGTGGGCGGGATGGCCGACGACCGGGCGCTGTCTGTGCATCTCTTCGAAGTGACCTTTTGCACCTCCTTTGCCCTCGTGCCCGATCCGCCAGAGGACGCCGGGCTCATCGAGTCGGTCGATATCGCGGCGACCTTCACCGACGATCAGGGCACGGACTTCGAGGTCGACCTCACCGTCGACGATCCGGATCCGGAGCCCTAAAGCCTATGGCGAGTTTCGAAAGCAAACGTAGAGCCCTCGGCGTGCCGTCTCTCGCGCAGCCACCGCTGCGAGGCCAGCGCGGGGAGAAGGGCGCGACGGGACCGGCGGGGTCAGGCGCGACCGGGGCAACGGGCGCTGACGGAACGAACGGCGCGACGGGTGCGACCGGGGCCACGGGAGCCACGGGCTCAACGGGTGCGACGGGTGCCGGCGCCACAGGCGCAACAGGGGCCACGGGAGCCGCCGGAGCGACAGGTGCTACGGGCACGGGCGCGCCCAAAGCCGGCGCAATCCACGAGACGTTCTGCGGCGGGACGTCGAGTGCGGTGACCGCCACGAGCTCGAACGCCGACATCGGAGACCTCGGCTGGAACACCATCGCGCAGGTGGATGCGACGGATGCGGCGGTGCAGAAGCAGGCGGCGTCTGCAGGGGCGATTGGCCACGTGCGGCTGCTCAGTCCCTCCCTCAATACCTCGGCCTTCTTCTACCTGTACCTCGGAAACCCCGACTCGGGCATCATCGCGATGGCCGACTGGAAGGAGTTCACCTGGCGCGTCCGGTTTGACACGAGCGCGTTTGGCACAGAGGGTGTGGGCCTCTGCTCGGTGATCACCGACGATGGCAGCGGGCCCGAGGATTGGGTCTTCTTCTTGGCCAGCGGTGGAAATATCCTCGCGCAAGCGCAGCACGGCTTCACCGCGTCGACGCACGACACGGGGGTCGCGGTCGACGGCAACTTTCATGATTGCCGCGTAGTCCAGGCCAGCTCGAGCTCGATCGAGTTCTACATCGATGGGTCGTTGGTGTTCACGGCCACTACCCATCTACCCACTGTGCCACTGATGCCCGCCGCGTTTGCGGAGTGTGGCGGCTTCGGGATTGGCTTTCAGACCCACGTCGACCTCGACGACTTCATCTTGATCCCCGTCTGAGGGACGGCGTCACACACCCACCCAAAGGACTCGAAGGATGAGACACCCCGATGCACGCAACCCCCGAGATCATCGACCTGTACCTGCGCCCCCTCTGGAAGCAGCTCACCGCCCAAGTCTCGGTGCGCGAGTGCGGCGAGCTCTTGGTTTCGTGCTGCTCACTCGCGGTTTCCGTAGTGCTGCTTCGTACGAAGAGGTGGCTCGTCGAGCTCTTGGAGCGCGAGCGGCGGCACGCCGAAAAGACGAGGCTCGACGATCGGCAGAGAGAGTTTTATCGGCAGAAAGAGACTGTGAGAACGATGTTCGAGGCCTCACAGATCGGGTCAGCGCTCACGTTGGAAGAACTTCTAGCCAATACGGAGCTCGACTTCGATACCAGATCGTCCGGGGCGCCCTCCGACCCCAGCGCCTCGAACTCGATGACCCCCAAGCCTCGGCCGTAGGCGACTGAGCTGACAGACACCTACCGCGAGCCGTCAAGTGTTCCGCCCACCGCGGGGCCCTCCGAGGGCAGCTACCCTTCGAGGGATGCCGCGCTCTCCCTGGCTCCAGATCCTCGCCGGCCTCGTCTTTGGCACGGCGCTCAGCTGCCTGCTCCTCATTCCCGGGTGCGGGACTTCCACGCTCACGCAGTGTCGCCTGGACGCCGTGCGGGACGCGGCGCTCGCGCTGCCCTCCGACGAGACGCAGGTCTCGATCGGTGACGTCATCAGCGTCGTGCGGCGCCTGGCTCAGTGCCGGGAGGCCGCGACTCCGCCCGGCTCTGGCCGAGATGGCGGTGTGCCGCCGTGAGCGACGCCCCGGATAAGTCTCCAGGCTCGGGGGGTGAGTCGGCGGCCGCTCCTCCGCCACTCCCCTCCGCGCCGCCTCCTCTACCTCCCTCTCGACGCGAGACGCCGACCGTGCGCATCCCGGCGCCGATCCCCGCGAAGGAGCCGCGTCAGCCGTTCCCGCTCGCGCAGACGCCGCGCTCGGGAGGAGTGACGCCACTCGTCGACGGCGACCTCGTCGCTGGGGTGATTCGCGATCTAGCGATCAACGTGCAGCGGCTAGAGAACTCGATGCACCAGCGGTTCGACGCTCTCGAACCCGTGCCGACCGAAGCAATCCCGCCGCCGAGCAAACGCCAGAAGGCGGCCGCAGGAGCGGTCAACCTCGGCAAGTACGCCGGGCTCTTCGTGATCGCGGCCTTCATGGCCCGCGCGCTCGAGCATCGATACCCGGGCGCGGCCGATGCGATCGAGAGCATGCTCCACGCGCTGAACCTCTGAAGGAACACCATGCACTACAAGAATGGGCGCGAAGCGAAGAACGGCGACAAGGTCGTGCTGATCCCGAGCTACGGAGCTCCGATCGTCGGCATCCTCTACGACGCCACGGCGGGCAACGACTACTGCAACGGGCGCATTGCGCCGGTCAGCCCGAGCGACCCGATGCCGAACCTGAAGGAGTGTCTGCATCTGGAGGACGTGCTCAAGGCGCTGCCCTCCGAAGTGCCCGACACGTCCAAGAGCTGAGTCACCGATGAACCGCGTATTCTCCGCCCTGCCGTATCGCGAGGCGAAGAACTGGACGCGGGTCGCGGTGCCCGTCCGCAAGCGGCTGATTGTCCTCCACGACATGGAGTATCCGGAGAAGCCCGACAGCGCCGAGTGGTGCGCGCGCTACTTCGCTGGCCTAGAAGGCCCCGCGCCGAAGGCCTCCGCGCACGCCTGCATCGACAGCGACAGCGTCGTGCAATGCGTGCCTTGGGGTCAGGTCGCTTGGCACGCGCCCGGCGCCAACCAGTGGGGCGTCGGCCTCGAACACGCCGGTTACCGGAGCCAGACACCCGCCGACTGGCGCGACGCGTTCTCGACAGCGACCCTCGACAATAGCGCCTGGCTCTGTGCCGAGCTCTGCGCGCTCTTCGGCATCCCTGCCGAGTTCCTCGACGAGCACGAGCTCGCTGAACAGGGCGAGCGCGCGACGGGCATCACGACCCATGCGAAGGTGACCCTGGCCTTCAAGAAGAGCGACCACTCCGACCCGGGCTTGAACTTCCCCATTGGGGACTACCTACGGCTCGTCGCCAGGTATGCGCTCGACGCGGGGGGTACCGTGTGATCATCCCCGCGCTTCTCGCCGGCATCGACTTCGCCTTCGATGTGCTCGAAGCGGGCGCCCACGGCGTGCAGCGCGCGAAGAAGTTCTGGCGCGTCGTGCGCCCGCCGAAGGAAGACGACCCGCC
>JAEUAF010000087.1 GCA_019695485.1 Sorangium sp. | reverse complement strand
GCCGCTAGAGCCAGCGTGCGTTCACCTTGACTCCTTGAGCGCCATCGAACGCGCGCTATCCAGTACAGCGTGCCGGAGGTTGGGCATTCGCATCAATCCCGGCGTTGGCTTCGCGAAAACGCCGCTGCACGAGGCGTGCGGACCGCGCTCGAGGCTTGGCCTACCGCTCGGCGAGCTGGGTGAGGCACTGGCGCTGTTTCGCCGCCATGGCTGCCGCGAGCTTGGTCTTCACCTACACACCACCTGTGAGGCTGCTGACTTCGACCTGCACGCGCGCGGGGTTCGACTCATTGCCGAAGCCTTCGAGCGCGAACGTTCTCGTGCGGGTGAGTTGCGATTGACGCATTTGGATGTGGGCGGTGGGCTGCGACCTCCCCGTTGGGACTTCGAGCGGGATATCCTCGTTCCGCAGGTGGACGCCGCTTCGAGCTCGGCGCTGGTCGAGGCCATCGCCGCCCTGGGTGAGTGTGCGGTGCTCGCGCCGGACTTCACCATCCTGTTTGAACCCGGGGACTTACTGGTGTGCGCCGCGGCGGTGTTGGTATCGAGCGTCATCGAGCAGCGCCGAGACGCCGGCGGGAAGGCTCACCTCATCCTCGATACGAACATCAATCACTTTCCAAACGTGCTGCACTACGGAAACACTCCCCGCGTTATCTTTCCGTCGTCGGGCGGGGCGCAAAGCGTCAGCCTGTCGGGCAACTCGTGTCTCGGTGGAGACCATATCGCGGAGCTTCGGTGCAGCGATGGCCCCTTGCCGCAGCGCGTCGTCTTCGACGAGCGTGGTTCGTATGAATACACGCAGTACAACTTTTTCAACGGGCGGTTTCGTCCCAACGTGTGTTTGTGGGACGAAGCGTCCGAGCTGATTCGCTGCAAGGTCGATGGCGTGCCCGATCTGCTCGCCTATTGGCGCGAAGAGGTAGCGCCGTTCCCCGAGAAGTATCAGTCATTCCACCACTTCGAGGCCATCGCGCGCATCGAACGTGGCCTGCACTACGACCATCCCGATCTGCGGCGGGTCAGCTCCTTCGAGCTCGATCCCGTCGATTTCGCTCCGCCCGCGGCGCTCTTGCAGGCATTTAGCGCGGGCTTTGCAAAGTATGGCAGCGCGTACGGCCGCTCGCTCGGGCTGCCTGCGGCGCGCGAGGCGGTGGCGGCGTTCGAGAACCGACTCGTCGGCAGGGGCGAACCCTACTCTCCCGCGCGTGTGGCCTGCACGCTCGGCGCAACCAACGCCATTTGGCTGGCGCTCGAGGCGTTGTTGGGCGGCGGCCTGCGTCGCCTGCTCATTCCGTGTCCCTCCTACTATCAATTCGCGGCGGTCGCCGCCGCGCGTGGCATCGCGTGGTCTCCCATTCACCGTCCTCTCGACCCCGAGCGCATGCGCGGTCAGCTGGCGATTGACGCGCAGGAGCTGATGCCTTCGGTCGAGCTGATTGCCGAGGCAATCGATCGCAGCGTCGATGTCGGGGCGGTCGCGCTGGTGACGCCTGGGTTGCCGCTCGGTCATGGCTATAGCACCGAAGCGGTGCGTTTTCTGGCGGAAAAGGCGCGCGCTGAGTGTTGGACGCTGATCGTCGACGAGACACTGCGCTGGCTCGACTACGACGGTGCGGGTCTCGACTGGAGCTGGCTCGAGGCGTCCCACCCTGTCGTGCGCGTCGCCAGTGTCTCCAAGACCTTCGGTCTGCCAGGGCTGCGAATCGGGACGCTTGCGGTCACGCATGCCGGCACGAGGCGGCCCGACACCGGCGAGGACATCTTCGAAAGAATGGCTGCTCTCGCCGATGCGGCGTATTCGGCGCCGCCTGCCGCCCACACTCCGGTGCTCGCCGCGGGGCTCGATCTGCTCACGCGCTTTCGAGAGGGCGACCGCGCGGGAGCCGATGTTCGCCCCTATGCCGACAACTTGGCGCGCCTCAAGGAGCGCGCGGCGCACGGCGCTCGCATTCTCAGCGAGTGGCGCATTCCACACGTCCTGCCGCGGGCCGGAGCGAGCCTGGTCGCTTGCCTTCCCAAACTCACGCGCTGTCGCGAGCAGGCGGAGGGCTTCTTTCGTGCGCTCGTCCGCGAGCAACGCCTGTTCCTCGAAACCGGTGGGCACTTCAGCCAGAACCCCGCTTGGCCGTGCACGTTGGCGCGGCTCGGACTGGGCCGCGAAAACGCTGTATTCGAGCCCGATCTGGTCGACTTTTGTCGCTTCTACGCGGCCTTTACTGCGCCGGATATCGCCTCGCGAACGCTTTCAGAAAGGGGATCTCATGCTGGATGACGACAAACGACTCAGGGCTGCCTTCGCGCCGGAGCGACCCGTGGCCGCGCGCATGCTCGAACTACGTCGACTCGGCAAAGAAGAGCGCAAGACGGAAGCTCGCGTCGACCTGCTGTGCCGGATGCTACGTGGCGATCCCAACCCGATTTTGCGCCACGACGCTGCCTTCGTGCTCGGGGCGATATCGGCAGACGAGGCTATCGACGCGCTAGCGACGGCTGCCTGCAACGACGAAAGCTTCTTGGTGCGTCACGAGTGCCTCGAGTCGTTGGCCTTTTTCCCTGCCTTGCCGAACGCTGTGGATGCCATCGCGCGCGGCGCTCGCGATGCGCACTGTGACGTGCGCGAGACTGCGCTCATGGCGGAGGCGTATCAGCGCGCGCGCCCTTCCAGCGTCGCGACCAGTGCGCTCAGCGACCCGGCGCTGCCCGTTCACCTGCGCTGGGCCGCCGCCTTCCGCCTGCTCAGCGAGTACGCGGAAGGTCGCGCTCATGATGCGGCACCTTTGTTTGCGCGCTGTTTACGCGAAGATCCGAGCCCGTTCGTGCGCCACACGGCTGCCTTCATGCTCGAGGAAGTGGGCGGCACCTCGGCTTGGGACGAGCTCGCGCGTGCCGCGTGGTCGGACCCGAGCCCCTTGGTGCGTCACGAAGCCATCGAGACCTTGGGTTTCTTGGCGCCCGACGCCACCGGCAAGGCGTTGCTGGAGCGCCTCAGCTGCGACGATGAGCCGACCGTCGCGCTGACGGCGCGCGTTGCACTCGACATCGTTGCGCTGCGAGCCGCGCACATTGCCGGACAGGAAGCGAGTATCCAATGACAACAAACACCGAGATTCCACGCGCCGTCGCCGACCACGAGTTTCATCGCTCGAGCGGCGTGCTGAAACAATGGTCGCCGGTGAGCTCCTACAACGAGTGGGATCCGCTGGAAGAGGTGATCGTGGGCGTGCTCGATCACGCGACGATTCCCTCGTTTCATCCTGCGCTCGAGGCGACCATGCCGGACCGGCATGTCGAGCTGTTCAAGACGCGTGGCGGCAAGCCCTTCCCGAGCGAACTCATCGCGGCAGGTCAGCGCGAACTCGACGCGCTGTGTCGCGTGCTCGAGGCCGAGGGTGTCATCGTTCGGCGGCCGGAGCCGGTCGACTGTAGCCGGGGCTTCGCGACGCCCGACTGGGCCGAGTGTGGCGGACTCTATAGCGCTATGCCGCGCGACGTCGCGCTCGTGGTCGGCTCCGAGATCATCGAAGCACCCATGGCCTGGCGTTCGCGCTACTTCGAGATCCACGCGTATCGCTCGCTGTTTCGCCACTACTTCGAATCGGGTGGGCGCTGGGCCGCGGCGCCGCGCCCCGTGCTCTCGGACGCCAGCTATAACCCCGAGTACGAGGGTGCGGAGGGCGACGACCGCTTCGTCGGCACCAATGTCGAGCCGACCTTCGACGCTGCGGACTTCGTGCGCTGCGGGCGCGACATCTTTGCGCAGCGTAGCCACGTGACGAACCACCTCGGCATCGAGTGGCTGCGGCGGCACCTGCGCGGCGAGTACCGCGTTCACGAACTCTCCTTCAACGACCCCAGCCCCATGCACATCGACGCCACCTTCGTGCCGTTGGCTCCGGGAAAGCTGCTCATCAACCCCGAACGCGTGGCCAAGATTCCGGATGTATTTCGAGGCTGGGAGGTGTTGGTCGCCCCGCGTCCCTGCATTCCCGAGGAGCACCCGATGTTCATGAGTAGCCGTTGGGTCAGCATGAATATCCTGATGCTCGACCACGAGCGCGTGCTCGTAGAGCGCGGCGAGAAACCGCTCATCGAGTTGCTGCGCAGTCGCCGGTTCACACCGATCCCTTGTGATTTTCGCCACTTCAATAGCTTCGGCGGCTCCTTTCACTGCGCCACGCTCGACGTGCGCCGCCGCGGCGAGCTCCACTCCTATTTTTGAGGCTGACGATGAAGGAGAACTTCGATTCGAACCTGGACACCGTCGCCAGCCTGGATGCGGAGCTCGAACGGCATTACGCCGGGGTATCGCCGGCGGCGCTAGACGAACTCCGCCGCGCATTCGCCGCGACTGGATACGTGAAGATCCCGTCTTTCACGCCGCCTGCCGTGACGCGCGCCGTCCGCGCCGAAGCGCACGCCCTCTTCGAGCGCCTCGCGGTTCGTCGCAACGTGCGAATGCGCGTCACCGGGAACACCCCGCGCATCCTGTCTAACGTGCGCTGCGCTGACATCCGCCGTGATGGCCAGCTGATCCCCGCGTTCTACGCCGCTCCCGCGCTGAAGCGCTTCGTGGCTGCCGTGTTCGGCGAAGCTTGTCACGATACGCCCTACGAGAACGAGCGCTACATGATCTTGTCTTTGCGCGCAGCGGGGGACACGCACGGTTGGCATTGGGACGACTACGCATTCTCGCTCATCTGGCTGATCGAGGCGCCCCCCAAAGAAAAGGGAGGCTGGGTAGAATTCGTGCCGCGTACGCGCTGGGACAAGGACGATCCGGACACGGTCGCGCGCGTGCTGCGCGAACGCGAAGTGGAGCGCCGCGACCACGTGCGAGACGATGTCTACTTACTGCGCGGCGATACGTGCATGCACCGAGTAGCACCGCTGACGGGCGATGCGTTTCGTCTGGTACTGAATCTGGCGTGGGCGAGCGCCGAAGACTTGGACAAGCCGGTCAGCCACGAGACGCTCGATGAGCTCTATGGCTAGTGCACTCGTGCGGCACCGGCGTATCCCTCAGGGTTGCGGCTCGACCGAAGCGTGCGTCGTGGCGACGCCGGTTTGGACGCGCCAGAGCGCGGCGTAAAAACCATCCTCGCGAACCAGCGCGTCGTGACGCCCCTCCTGTGCGATGCGCCCCGCCTTGTCCATCACGTAGATACAGTCCGCGTTCCGCACGGTCGAGAGTCGGTGCGCAATGATAATCACCGTGCGCCCCACGGAAATTCGCTCGATGGCACATTGAATGGCGGCCTCGGTCTCGTTGTCCACGGACGAGGTCGCCTCATCCAGCACCAACACCGCGGGGTTCTTCAGCACGGCCCGCGCGATGCAGAGCCGCTGGCGTTGACCGCCCGAGAGCATGATGCCGCGCTCGCCCACCTGCGTCTGGTAGCCGGCCGGCAGACGCGTGATGAACTCTTCGGCCTCGGCGGTGCGCGCTGCAGCTCGCACGGCCTCGTCAGAAGCAGAGAACGAGCCGTAGCGGATATTGTCTTCGATGCTGCCGTCGAACAGGAACACGTCCTGGCTTACGAGCCCCACTGCCTTGCGCAACTCCCTGGTCGATAGCTCGCGAATGTCGAAACCGTCGAGCGTGATTCGGCCCTCGCTCGCGTCGTAAAAACGCAACAGCAGCTTGACCAGCGTGGTCTTGCCCGAGCCAGTGGGTCCCACGAACGCAATGGTGCGGCCTGCGGGGATCCGCAAAGAAAAATCCTCGAGCACACGGGTGCCAGTGGGGTAGGCGAAGGCGACATGCTCGAAGCTGATCTCGCCACGCGGTTGGGGCAGGAGCTGCCCGCCGCCTGTCGAGGCGAGCGGCGCGTCGAGCAGGTCGAGCACGCGGTGCGCGGCGGCCATCGCGCGCTGGTTCTGGTCGATGGTCTGCCCCAAGATCGTGAGCGGCCACAGGAAGCGTTGCGTGAGAAATACGAGGAACGAGTAGCCGCCCGGCGTGAGGCTGCCAATCGCCACCAATGCCCCCGCGCGGACTACCGTCGCGGCGAATCCACCGATCACGATCATGCGAATCGTGGGCGTGAAGGCGGCGTTCAGCCGCGTCGCAGCGCGGCTCACGGACAGGTAGTTCTCGCTCAACTGCTGCAGGCGAGCGTCCTCGTACTCCTCGGTGGTGAAGCTGCGGATGGTGGTGATGCCGGTCAAATTGTTGACCAGGTGACCGTCACTGATACCTGCGCGCTCGCGCGCCTGCGAGTACAGGGGCCCGACGCGCCCGCGGAAGCGTGTCGATACCCACGCCACGAGCGGCAGCGGAGCGAGCGCAATCCACGCCACTTGTGGAGCCAGCACGATGAAGGCGATGCCAACGACGATGACGTTGGCCGCCAGCTGCAGCGCGTCGTTGGCGCCATCATTGAAGAAGATCTCGAGCTGATTGGCGTCCTCGTTCAGAATCGTAGCCAAGGAGCCCGTGCTGCGCCCCTCCAAGTACGCGGTCGTGGCTCGCTGCACACGCGCGTAGGCCTCGACCTGTAGCTCGTGCTGCACGACCTGCGACAGCTCTCGCCACTGGTAGCGATGCACGTACTCGAACAGCGACGCCGCGGCCCAAAGCCCGACCATGAGTCCACTGAGAACCCACAGCTGATGCTGGATCGAATAGAAGCCGAGACTGACGAGCGTCGGGCTCGCGCCGCGAACCAAAAGGTCGACGGCCTTGCCGATCACGAGCGGCGGGGCGAAATGCAGCACCTTCGAGATCACCGAGCAAGTGACCGCCAACACGAGCCGCGCGCGGTGCGGCTTGGCGTAGTGATAGAGGCGCACGAGGCCGTTCGGGCGCGCTTTGGCGCCCTCGGGCTTGTCGAGACTGTCATTGACGACGACGGTGATGGTGGCCGCGACGATCGTGGTCGCGAATAGGATAGGAAGACCGAGTGGTGTCAGCGCATGTAACCCGATCGCGCCGGCCGTTGCTGCGCCCCAGGGCGCTGTTCGCACCAGCGTGGCGAACGCGCGCTTCGCGACCGGTACCAGGCTCGGTGTGATGACCGGTGCGACGTCTGCCAACGGCTCGATGGCGTCCTTGATGAGTGTCAGCAGCTCCTCGGCGGTAAGCCCGGTTGGATGGAGCACCAGCACACGACCCGTGACTGGATTGGCTCGCACCTCCAGCGAACCCGGTCGCTGTTGCAGAATGCTTTGCACCGCTGCGGCCGCCGTCGGACGATCACGAAGCGTCGGGATCTCCCAGCGCTGACGCCCCGGAACGCTCGACGCCAGACGCACAGCGAAGCGTGGGGCACGTCTCGACGTGGAGGTGCTCGTCATGATGGAACTTCTCCAACGGGTTGGACGCTCGCTGTCCAATCCCGATACAGGGCACACGTGCACGGTCAGTCGATGGACTGCACCCGAGCGTCGAAGGGCACCCGCTTACGACAGCGGATTCGTGCCCTCGACGCGCTCGCGCGAAGCTTATCGCACTCGAGCTGTCGAGCGCGTCCGAGCCTAGCTCGTGATGCGCGAATCAGCTGCTTCGCAGCGCCTCTGGCGCCGCTTCGGCGCGCGCTTCAGCGGCCACATCCTGAATTTCTTCGCGAATTTGTGCGGCCAAACGCCTAACCTCGCGCTGCGCCACGAAGCTCGACTTGAGTAGCTCCCGCGCGCTCACGCGCACGACTGAGCGGATGAGTGGACCGGCGGTGACACCTAGAAAGAAGAACGCGACCTTGCCCCAGACCATGATGGCTCCTTTGAGTTACTGTGGCTCTCGTCGTTCAAGCCTCCAGACTCACCTCGCTAGCAGCAGAGGCAACGGTGGCGAAGCATGGGCAAGGTACGACCCAATTCCGACGCGAGACCCTGATATCTAGTCTTCTCACCTCCCGACTGTCAAGCACGGCTAGCGTGAAGACCCGACGAATCTCCGTGAGTGCGGGCCCGGCAGAAACCGCGATGATGGAACTCGCCGGCGTGCACAGCCGCGAATTGCGAGCCCGCAGTAGCGACGCCGGGGTCGAGCAACGGTCACGGCGGCGGAAATGGCCAAGCGACGCTGATGCGATTGGCCGCCAAGGCGAGCAAGTTTTAGCCCCCGGGCGGGCCGCGCTCAACACGTGATGATGGCGTCGAGTCGTAAGCACACGTCGGGGAAACGCAGAAGCGTGAGCTCGGCCCCCGGCTCGTTCAGCGTGAGGCTCTGCTGATAGCTGCCTCCCATGGGTTCCCGGTAGATTTCCAGGCGACGCTCACTCAGGTTGACGATCCAGTACTCGGGGACGCCGCACTCTGCGTAGATCCGAGCTTTGGCGCCGCGATCGATGGCGAGCGACGAATCGGCGACCTCGACGATCAAGTAAGCCTGGTTTGGGTGAGCCGTGTCGTAGCTACCGAGTGGAACGACCGCCACGTCCGGCTCGGGCTCCGAGAGGGGCCCCGCAGCGAAAGGGCTCTGGATGCGAAGGCTAGCTCGCCCCGTGAGCCTTGGCAGCAGAAGCTCATTGAGCCGCTGGACCGTCGATGCATGCGGAGGCCCGATCGGACTCACGGTGACGAGCGCTCCGTCGAGGAGCTCAACGGGCTCGCCCACGAACACGCCCAGCGCGACGAGCTGGTCGTATTCGGCGCGTTGCAAGGGGCGGAGCAGGTCGCTAGTCGGGGACGGCATGTCGAGTCGTTCCGTGGCTCAACGGTAGCACTGGCTTCGCTGAGACGGGATGGGCTAATGCTCGCGTCACCGCCCCAACGTCACCCGGGGCGAGCCAGTCAGTTCAGCTTCGCATCTGCTCGGCGAGATAGCGCTCGCGTCCGATGTCTTGCACCAGGTGCAGCTGCGTTTCGAGCCAATCGACGGCGTCCTCTTCTTCGGTCAGGAGGCTTTCGACGAGTTCGCGTGTGCCGGCATCGGCTTTGCTGGTGCAGAGGGTGACGGCGCGGTTTAGGCGCGCCACGGCGTCTACTTCGAGTTCGAGATCGAGCTTGTGCATCTCGATGGGATCTTCGCCAACGCGCACGGGGCTCAGGCGCTGCATGTTGGGCACGCCGTCCAAATAGAGGATGCGCGCGATCACGCGGTCCGCGTGTTTCATCTCTTCGAGCGACTCTTCGCGCTTCTTTTTGGCGAGTCGCGGGTAGCCCCAGTTTTCCAGCATCCGGTAGTGGATGAAGTACTGGTTGATGGCCGTCAGCTCGCTCGTGAGGATTTCGTTGAGCGCTTGGATGATTTCAGGGTCGGAACGCATGGGCAGGCCCCTCCTGGGCGAGCGACCTTGGGCCAAACCGGGGCAAGCCGCAAGCCGGAAAGGCGTGCCAAAACCTACACTTCCACCTGGTTTCCGTCATTTTGCCATCTTTCTGACTTTGACAATCATTTTCAATAAGCTACGGTCAGGAGGTCAGCTTCGAGGTAACCCAAGTGCTCGTCTGCCACTGCAACGCCGTCAGCGACCGAGAAATTCGTGAAGCCATCCAGGAGGGCGCGCACACGCACGAAGCGGTGGCAGCCGCCTGCGGAGCCGGTGCCTGTTGCGGCGGCTGTCGGGCCACTGTGGAGAGCCTGATTCGGCTCGAGCGCAGGTGTCCGTCGCTGCGCCCGTCGCAGCCCGCACCGCGCTCGGCCGCCTGAGCACGGGGCGCGTAGCGCCTCGCAGACTGGGCGCGAGGGTGGTTTCGCCGCCTACTCGGTGCTCTGGTTCCGGCCCAGTTCGAGACAAACCGTGTGGGCCTGCCAGCCGAGCCGCTTAAGTCTGGCAGATTCCGTGTCGTCTTTCGTTTTTGGAAGCTGACTCGGAGGCGGCGCTCGCGTTTGCATCCGACTGCATGCGAATGGCTCACTCCCTTCTCCTCGTCGAAGACGATCGCCAGGTTCGGACCGTACTCAGCAAGTGGCTGAAGAGCCGCGGCTTCGTGGTCCACGAAGCCGGATCCATCGCCGAGGCCCGCGAGGTCGTCAGCACCAAGGCGCCCGATCTGGTCGTTATCGACTATTACCTGCCCGACGGCACCGCGGCGGACTTCTTGCGCGGACCAGGCGGCGAGGGCGCGAGGGACGACGTCGCCGTCATCGTCCTTACGGGTGAGGGAACTATCGATCTCGCGGTCGACGCGATGAAGCTCGGCGCGGACCACTTCCTCACCAAGCCCGCCGACTTCGGGACCATGGGCCTCGTCATCGAGCGCGTCCTCGAGGCGCGCCAGCATCGCCGCCGGCACGCCGCCGAGCGCGCGCAGTCGCGCAGCGGTCCCGATCCGTTTACGGGGACGAGCCGCGCGGTGAAGGAGCTTGCCGAACTCGCGCAGGCGGTCGTCCATTCCTCGGTGCCAATTTTGGTGTTGGGCGAGACCGGCACGGGCAAGGGCGTTTTGGCTCGCTGGTTGCACGAAAATGGCCCGCGCGCCGCCGAGCCGTTCGTCGACCTGAATTGCGCGGGGCTCTCCAAGGAGCTCTCCGAGTCCGAGCTGTTCGGGCACCAGCGGGGCGCGTTTACGAACGCGCACAGCGACAAGCGGGGGCTCCTCGAGGTCGCCCACCGCGGCTCAGTCTTCCTGGACGAGATTGGCGATTTGGACGTCAGCGTGCAGCCCAAGCTGCTCAAAGTGCTCGAGGACCGCAGGTTTCGTCGGGTGGGGGATCTGCGTGACCGAACCGTCGACGTGCGCATCGTGGCCGCCACCCATCGTGACCTCGCGAAGATGTCCGCCGCGGGGCAGTTCCGTAGCGACCTCTTGTTTCGTATCAACGCCGTCACCTTCGAGATTACGCCGCTTCGGCGGCGGCCCGAGGACATCGCTCCCTTGGCTGAGAAACTGCTCCAGGGCTTGTGTCAGAGCTCGGGGCTCAGCCAAAAGCGTTTGAGTATGGGAGCCATCGCGCGGCTGTCGAGCTACGCATGGCCCGGCAACATTCGCGAGTTGCGCAATGTGCTCGAGCGAGCGCTTTTGTTTTCTCGCAGCGATGACGTCGGAGCAGACAATCTGGTGTTCGGTTCGTCGGGGATCCCCGAGAGCGAGCCGCCCGAAAGCGCGACCCTGGAAGACGTGGAGCGCCGGCACATCGAGCGCGTGGTTCGCGCCCAGAAGGGGGCTGTCGACAAGGCGGCTGCTCTGCTCGCCATCCCGCGCAGCTCGCTCTACGCGAAGCTCAAGAAGTACGACATTCAGCGCGAGTGAAGTGAGCCCTGCTCAGCTCTGCGCTAGCAGTGCCCAGGTTCACGGTCTCTAGGCAGTGGACGGGCTCGTCCAGCGGCTGGATTTGACCGAGCCGATCCGACGCACGGCTTCTGTGCACAGCTGAGCATCAACGCAATGAAAGCATTGGGTAAAGCGCTGCGGGTTCGAGCGGCGATCGCGGCCGACGGCTGCTGGCGCATGCCTTGCAATTCCCGGTCTGGTTGCCATGCCGTTGCTCGATCTTTCGCTGAGGCCGTCGCTGTCACCCGAGCCGAGTCCGCTGAGCGTCGACGTCCGGCGTGGGCTCGCCGCGCTGTTGCGTGAGCGGATTGGGCACGACCTGACGCCGGCCCGTCTCGAGCAGGTGGTGCCAGTCTTCAACGATCTGTTCGATAGGTCAGGCGCGGCCTCGCTGCCTGAGTTTCTGTCGCGCCTCGACGCCGAGCCGAGCGACGGCCCAGCGCTGCAGAAGCTGACCACGGCGGCGACCATCAAAGAGTCGTACTTCTTCCGTGATCGCAGCACCATGACGGCGCTTCGCGAACGGATTTTACCGGCGCTCATCGACCGTTGTCGCGCGACGCGCGTGCTGCGCATTTGGAGCGCCGGGTGCTCGAGCGGCGAAGAGCTCTACTCGATCGCGATTCTGCTCTCCGAGCTTTTGCCTGACATGGGGCGCTGGAGCCTGTTTCTCACCGGCACCGACGTCGATGGCTGGTCGATTCGACGAGCGCGGCGCGCGATCTATGGTCATTGGTCGCTGCGGGTGGCCGACGACGAGGAGAAGCAACGTTACTTCCAATACGATCGACGCTTGCAGTGTTTTCGGTTGCAGGCGCGCTTTCGCAGCAATGTCTCGTTCGCGCTGCACAATCTCGTCGACCCCCACGCCGAAACTCCCGCTCCCGGACACTTCGACCTGATCCTGTGTCGGAACGTACTCGGCTACTTCGATGCTCGTAGTCGTCAGGTTGCGCTTGGGCAAATCAGGCGCGCATTGGCGCCGCACGGAGTTTGGGTCGCCGGTGCCTCGGATCCGCTGCCGGATAGCGGGTTCCAGACGCGGATCGTGGGGGACGTCGTGGCACACGAGCTTTTGCCCGCTGAGCTGAGCGACGCCAGCGAGGTGAGCCAGCATCCCCTGGGTTGCGTGGGCGAGGCTCCCGAAACGCTGCCGGCCCCGCCGCACGCGGCGCCCGAGGTCAGCGCGCCCCCTCCCTACTCGAGGGAGCGGCTTGTCTCAGGGGCGTTGGCTGAGTCGGCGGCGTTCGAGGCCGAGCCTCACGCCGCCGCGCTCGTGGCCTACGATGAGGCGTGCATGTTGGTCGAGGCTGGGCAATTCGTGAATGCGCTCGCAGCGCTCGAACGGCTGCACGGCGTCCAGCCTCTGTGGCCCGAGCCGTATCTACTGTCAGCGCGTGCTTTCGAGGCGCTCGGTGACGACCAGCGCGCCATCGAGGCCCTTCACAAGGTGGCTTCGCTCGCCCCCGACAGGAAGGAAGCCTGGCTTCGTCTGGGGCTCTTGCTGTCCCGCTCGGGTCAGCGAGCGGCGGCCATGGACGCCTTGCGTCGCGTGGCGGCGGTCGACGAACATCTCGGCGTCGAGCCCAAGGCACAGCGGCTGCGTGAGCAGGCCGCCCGCGAACTTAGCCGTCTCGCGGGCGGATCTGCACCGTGAGCGCGGGGCGCCCTTGCCAGGCCGAGTTCACCTCGACAGTGACGAGAATCTTCGTCGCCGACGACGGCGCTTCGGCCGAGTTCTTGCGCGAAATCGTGGACGCCGAGGCCGATATGCTGGTCGTGGGTGTCGCCAGGGACGGGCGCCACATGGCGGAGGGCGTACGCACATTGCGTCCGGACCTCGTGCTCTTGGACGCGGAGGCGCCGCAGCAAGAGCCTTCGCTCTTTTCGCGGCTCTTGGCGCAGCTCGGGACGCCGTTCGCGATGCTGGGGTCGGCGCCGTGCGTTGGTTTCGAAGTCAGGCCGAGCCACGCGCTCGTGTCACATGCGGTCGACGTGCTGGAAAAGCCGACACCCGAGAGCCTGCCAGGCAAGAAGGAAGCCTTCTTGCTCCGCCTGCGCCGGGCGGCCAGCGCCGTCGCCGTGAGGAAGCGATGCGCTTTGGAGAGCGACCGCGGGGGCGGACCTGTGACGTTTGTGCCGGAGGCCGAGTCGCACCCCAACCAGGCATCCTTGGTGGTCATCGCCGCGGCCATGGGCGGACACCCTTGCGTCTGTGAAGCGCTACAAGAGCTCATTCCCGAAATGGCGCCGCCGATCGTGGTCATTCAACACATGGCGTCGGCGTTCATGAGCGGCTTTGCGGCCTGGCTCAATGCTCGAATCCCGCTTCGTGTGCGGCTCGCGACCGACGGCGCAGAGCTCGAGCCGGGCGCGGTCTTTCTGGTGCCGGGCACTGCGAGGCTGCGCGTGGAGGGCTCGCGATTGGTATCGCTTCATGAGCAAGCCCCCGAGCTGTCGGCGACGGACTCGTTGTTTGCGAGTGCCGCAGCGGTCCACGGCGCCCGTGCAATTGGGGTGCTGCTCTCTGGGGCTGGGAACGACGGCGCCGTCGGCTTGGATGCGCTGTTTCGGGCGGGCGGCACGACGCTCACGCAGCGCGCGGAGTCTTGCTTGGTTCCAGGCATGCCGGGAGCGGCGGCCGCGCGCGGGGTCTCGAAATTCTCGGGCACACCCGCCCAGATTGGAAGGTTGTTGCGCCGTGTTCGCTGGCAGAACTCATGATGAGACCGCGCTGCGCAGCCTTGCGATGCGCTCTTCGATCGGGGGGTGGGAGCTAAAGAGGCCCATGGCGCCGCTTCGAATGCCGAAGGCGGCCATGGCCTTGGGCAATTCGGACTCGGACTCGCCCTGGAGGCGCTGCAGGGCGTGGATCATGTTGTCGCGACCGGCGAGCGCCGCGCCGCCCGCGTCGGCCCGGTATTCGCGCTGTCGGCTGAACCAGAACACGACCAGGCTCGCCAGCATGCCGAGCAGCACCTGGGATACCATCACCGCGATGAAATAGCCGAAGCCGCCGCCGGAACGGCGCTCATCGTCGCGCCCGCGCAGCGCGGAGTCGACGAAGCTGCCGATGATGCGCGAAAAGAAGATGACGAAGGTGTTCAGCACGCCCTGCAGGAGGGTGAGCGTCACCATGTCGCCATTGGAAACGTGAGTGATCTCGTGGCCGAGCACGGCGTCGACCTCCGCTCGGTCCAGGCGCGCCAAGAGCCCGGTGCTGACGGCAACGAGAGCGCTGTTCTTGGTCGGGCCGGTGGCGAAGGCGTTGGGCTCGGGAGCATCGTAGATGGCGACCTCGGGCATCTCGACTCCAGCGCGCTCCGCGTGGCGCCGCACGGTCTCGAGCAGCCACGCTTCAGTCGAGTTGCGCGGCGCCTCGATCACCTTGGCCCCGGTGGTCATCTTGGCGATCCACTTGGAGATGAGCAGCGAGATGAACGATCCGCCGAACCCGAAGACGGCGGCCATGACGAGCAAGGGCCCGTAGTTGCCGAGCAAGCGCGGGCTGACCAGCCCGGTCCGCAGTAACAGCTCGAACACGATGTTCAGCAGGAACACCACCGCGAGATTGGTCACGACGAACAGCACGACGCGCTTCAACACGGAAAACCTCCAGAAGAGCTCGCGATTTGCAGTCTTCGCCTCGCGGGCTCCTGGGACATATAAGCACTCGCAACGTGTCTGTCCACGGGGCAAAACGCTGGTTTCTTGCGGGAATATCCGGGCAGCCTCGCAAGTTTGACCGCCTAGAACGCGCACTCGTGGCGCTCCGCGTTTCCGGGAAGGCGCTCGCTACGGCGCGTCGACGCTTGGGGCGCTAGCGCGTTTCAGATACACGACCCGGCGTTTTACTAGGTCTTCCACGGTCTCCCGCAGCGTTTCGCCGGCATCGCGGGCGCGAAAGCCGAGCTCGCGCTCAGCTTTGCTCGAATCGCAGTACCAAAAGTACTGACCCATCTCGAGGGTGGTCTCGTCCACGGGGGGCTCCCCGCCGATGGCGCGCACGGTTTTCATGTAGAGCCGCCCGAGCCCCAACGCGAGCGGCCGCGATTTTGGCATCAGCAGAAAAGGGGCTTTGACGCCGCTAATGCGCTCGAGTCGCGCGAAGAACGCCGCCAGCGACAGGTTCTTGCCGTTCAGCAAGTAGCGTTCGCCGGCGCGCCCGCGCTCGAATGCGAGCAGCATGCCGAGCGCCGCGTCGCGCGCATCGACGAAGGCGAGCCCACCGCCCGGAACGGCCGGCACGGCGCGCGCAAGGAAGCGGCGCACGTCGCCGGTGGACGATTCGCGCAGGTCGCCGGGTCCGAGCAGCAAGCTCGGGTTCACGATCACGACTTCGAAGTCTGGCGGCTGGTTGGCGGCGAGGGCTTCGCGTTCAGCATAGAGCTTGG
>JAEUAF010000027.1 GCA_019695485.1 Sorangium sp. | reverse complement strand
GCCAAGGGCGGCACGTCCAGCGGCGGTGCCACCACCGGTGGAGTCGGCGGAGGAGGCCCGTCGGGCGGCGTCGGCGGCACGGAGCCGATGGGCGGCGGCGTCGGTGGCATGGAGCCGATGGGTGGCGCAGGCGGCGTTGTTGACGTCGTCGGCGGCGCCGGCGGCGCTCACTGAGCCCCGCAGGGCGGGCGTCGAACGCAGCTCCCGGGGCTGCTCAGTCGACGTCGTAGCCTTAAGGAACGGCATGGCGGTAGCTTCGCTGTGCCGTTCCTTTTTTGTGCCTTGCGCGCGGGGGACGGTCCACGCGATCGTTCAGCCATGAGGCTCTGGGCGCGTGTCAGCTTGGTGTGTCTGCCTGGGGCCCTCGCGGCCTGCTCGACGACTCGCGCGGTCACGTTCGAAGGACGCCCTCAAGCGGGGCTATCGGCGCAGGCAGAGGTGTTCGAGACGAGCCTGCTTCCGCGCACGGCCTCGCCGCTCGGTCGACTGAGTGCGCGTTGCATTCCGGTCGACGTTCACGAGGGATTTTCGGAGCAGCCGCTGTTCAACGTGGACTGCACGGAGTCGAGGTTGCGCAGCTTGCTCCACCAAGCGGCACGCGACAACGGTGGCGATGTGCTGAGCGAGATCGGCTGTCATCACGACTCGGGGATCTCCTGCGAAGCTCGGCTTGGGCGTCTCGATCCGGAAGCGCGGCTACCGGCGCTGGTTGCCGTCCCTCCGAGCTTTGCGGAGTATGCGAGCGATAGTCGCGTGAGCTTCGTGCCGGCTCTGGCGCGCATCTCGCGTGACGCGCGCTCGGGCGATAGCGTCGGTGATCGGCCGCTATCCTCGCCGAGTCATATCGTGCTCGGCGAGCTTGAGGCGACCTGCTCGGGTTGCAGCGAAGCCCTGACGCGCGACGCGCTCAGAGCCGCGGCAGGGCGTCTCGGTGCGTCGGACGTGGTCGGTGTGCGCTGCGCGAGCGACGGCCGTGGCTATCGCTGTCTTGGGCAGGCTGCGGCGCCGCAGAGCGAAACTGCCGCGTGTGGCGTTCCGGTCCACGACGACTGAGCGCTGTCCCGGACCTGTGCGGCCACGCATCGGGGGAGCGGCGCGCTCAGTCTGCTTGCCACTCGAAGTGCACGGGGACTTCGACGCTCTCGTGGAGGCTGAGCTTCACGGGGCAGGTGAGCGCCGCGTTTTCGAGATCGGCGCGCGCCTCGCCGTTGAGCAGTCGCGCTGTGCTGGGCGGAATCGTGAGCTCCACGGAAAGCGTCGCGACTCGTCGCGGTGGCGTCGTCGTCATGGCCTTCTTGACGTGGACCGCAAAGCGCTCGAGCACGTAGCCCTTGCGCTTGGCGACGATTCCCATCGTCGTCGCCATGCAGGTGCCCAGCGCCGTCGCCATGAGATCCGTTGGGGAAAAGCTTTCCCCGCGTCCCTGGTTGTCGATTGGCGCGTCGGTCGCGAGTTCGGTGCCCGAGGGGCGGTGGATAGCGCTCGAGTGCAGCTCGCCTTCGTAGGTGATATCGATGTCGACCACGAGGCTCATTGTGTTCGTTCGGCACGGCGAAAGCGAGGGCAATGCGGCGGGGCGCTTGCAAGGGCGGCGCGACGCTCCGCTCGAGCGGACGTGCGGGTCCAGGCCTTCTGCCTCGGGGACTGGCGAACATGCGCGAGGTGTCTTGGCACGTCCCCTTGGAGCTGATGGGGGCGGACGCCGCCGACCCGGCGGGCAACATCTTTCGTGGAACGGGGGCGGCGCGCTGTTTTCGTCAGCCGCGCAACTTGCTAAGCCTCGGTCGGTGCTGGCGCTCGAATTTGCAGACGGAACCCTGTTGGTTCGAAATGTTCCGCCAGAGCTCAGCTTGCCGGCCGCGTGTCGTTGGGATCAGCGCAGTCGTTGTCACCGGGCTCCGGCCATCGCGTACGCCGAGCTCGTGCGCTGGCTGCGTAAGGAGGGCGTCGAGTACGAGGACCGGGCTCGAAAGTACGCCGAGCTCAGCGAGCGCCTGGTGCTGCAGCGTGAGGCCCGTCCGTTCCAGAGCGAGGCCCTCGAGGCGTTCCGCAAGGGGGGAGGGCGCGGCGTCGTGGTGCTGCCGACCGGCGCCGGGAAGAGCCACGTGGCGGTGCTGGCCATCAACGACCGGCGGCGCAGCGCGTTGGTGGTGGCTCCGACGTTGGACCTCGTACGCCAATGGTACGATTTGCTGCGCACCAGTTTTGCCACCGATGTCGGCATCATTGGTGGCGGCAGCTACGATTTGCGGCCGCTCACCGTAACGACTTACGACTCCGCGTACCTGCACATGCAGCGTCTGGGGGATCGCTTCGGGCTCGTCGTTTTCGACGAGTGCCATCACTTGCCGGGCGAAACATACCAGCTTGCCGCGGAGCTTTGCTTGGCGCCGTATCGGCTCGGGCTTACCGCTACACCAGAGCGCACGGATGGCCGCGAGGCCACGCTCGATCGCCTGGTCGGGCCGATCCTGTACCGCAAAGATATCGTCGAGCTTTCGGGCGAATACTTGGCGGAGTACGAGACCGTGCGCGTGGACATCGAGCTCTCCGCGGAGGAGCGCGAGGAGTACGCGGCTCGACGTAAGGAATACATCGATTTCCTGCGGGCGCAGGGCATCCGCATGGGCGGGCCGCGCGGCTGGAGTGACTTCGTCATGCGCGCGGCGCGTTCGGACGCCGGGCGCCGCGCGTTTCAGTCCTACCTCCGCCAGCGCGAACTCGCCTTTGGAGCCTCTGGGAAGATGCGCTTCGTCGGCCGCTTGCTCGAACAGCACCGGCGTGACCGCACGCTGATCTTCACGCAGGACAACGCCACCGCGTACGCCGTCTCGAGGGAGTTTCTGCTGCCTGCGATCACCCATCAGACCAAGGTCAAGGAACGTAGCGAGATCTTGGAGCGCTTTTCGAGCGGCGCCTACTCTGCGCTCGTCACCTCCAAGGTGCTAAACGAGGGGGTCGATGTGCCGGAAGCCAGCGTCGCGATCGTGATGAGCGGCAGCGGATCCGTGCGCGAACACGTGCAACGGCTGGGGCGCATCCTGCGCCGCCAAGGGGACAAGCACGCGATCTTGTACGAGCTCGTGGCCAATCAGACTGGCGAATCTTCCACCAGTGAGCGGCGTCGTGAGCATGACGCCTACCGCGCCGTTCCGAAATGCTGAGCCCCGAACACCTGCGGGTTCGCCGGGTTTCGGACCGGTTGGTCCTGCTCGAGCTGTCGGCGCGGCAGCGCGCCCGGGCTGTCGAGCTCGGCGAGCAGCTACTCGGCACCGTCCAAGCGAGCGTCGGGCAGATGCGCGAGGAACTCGAGCGAGGCTTCGAGCTCATCGAGACTCGCGCGAGCGAGCGACGCTTGGTGGAGGGGCTAAAAAAGCTGATAGAGGATGCTTCCGAGTTCGATCAGGCCGAGGGCTTCGATCCGGCCGCCTTGCGCAGTGAAGTCTTCTTGCGAGCCGCGGCCGCCAGGCAGGCGGAGACATTTGGGGCGCCGAACTTGCGCGAGGCGGTGCTGTCGGGTGCGGCCGAAGCGCTGGGCGTCGAGCCCGCGGAGGTCGAGCGTCGCTTGTATGCGGACTTGCGTGGCGCGCATCGTCTGAAGTCAGCACCGCCCTTCAGCGCGGAAGCGCTCGTCGCGGCCTACCAGCGCGCCCAGCTGCAGACGGTCTTGCTGCGAGCCACGAGCGTCGTCGCCGAGGTCCACTGCGCGAACCAGGATGCCTATCGCCAGCTCTTTCAGAAGCTGAAGTTTCGGAAGCTCCTCTACAAACTCGAGCGCTTGGACGACGGCGGCTATCGCATCTCGATTGACGGCCCGTTCAGCTTGTTCGACGCGGTGGTGAAGTACGGGCTCGAACTGGCGCTGGTGTTGCCCGCCCTCGAAGCCTGCGACGTGCTGGAGTTGAAGGCGCGCGTCTTGTGGGGGAAAAAGCGTGCGGCGCTCAACGTCGAGCACCGTCACGTCAGGAGGCGCGGAGCGGTCGAGACTGAGTCCGTGTTGCGCGACGACGTGGCCACCCTGCTCGCTGAGTTCAACGCACTGGGCTCCGCCTGGTGCGCCAAGCCAGCCCAGGAAATTCTCGAATTGGAGGGTTTTGGCGGCTGCGTGCCGGATCTGGTCTTCGAGCGCGCGGACTCGCCGCGCGTGTTCCTCGAGCTACTCGGCTATTGGAGTCGGGACGCCGTTTGGCGGCGAGTGGAGCTCGCGGAGCGTGGCCTCGGGGAGCGCATCGTGTTTGCTGCGAGTTCCCGTTTGCGAGTCAGCGAGGAGGTGCTCGAAAACGAGCACGCGGCGCTCTATGTCTTCAAAGGGCGCCCTGGCGCTCGCGCCATCGAGCGCAAGCTGGACGCCCTCGCCGCGCGGCGTTGAGGGGCGAGTCAGCGCTGGCACGTCCGAAAACGGCGCTCATTTCCCGCGCTGGACCCGCACACGCTGGCGCGTCTGAGCACGATGCAGAGGCGGCCGGCGACCCGTGCTAGCACGGGTACTTCGTGCAGACTCTGGGACGCCACTTTCTCGTCGATCTCTATGGCTGTCGGGCCCAAGCGCTCGACGACGCCGAAGGGCTACGCATGTTGCTTTGCCGGGCTGCCGGCGCGGCGGGCGCCAAGGTCGTCGCCGATCTGTTTCATCCTTTCTTGCCGCAGGGAGTGAGTGGCGTGGTGGCGATCGAGGAATCGCACCTGTCCATTCACACCTGGCCTGAACGGGGCTACGCGGCTCTCGACTTCTACACCTGCGGAAGCGCCGACGCTGAGCACGCTGTGACGCTCATCGCCGACGCTCTGCTTGCCGCGCGTATCGAAATCCTAGAAGTGACGCGCGGCGCCGATGCGGAAAGCACATTGCATTTGGCGATGCGCAAACGTATCGAGCGCCCCTGACCGCGCTCGTGCCGCGCGACGCAGCTCTTTTTGCGCAGAGCTCGAAGTAAGGACAATTTCCGAAATAGGCGCGTTTGAGTGGCGCGCGGAACTGGGTATGCTTCGCGCGTGAGCACCGCGACCATTCCGCTTTACGACGAAGATTTTCTGCTCGAAAACGAGCCCGCGCGCGCCCTGTATCACGAGCACGCGAAGGGCCAGCCAATCATCGACTACCACTGTCACCTGCCGCCCGAGCAAGTCGCGTCCAACCATCGCTTTCGCTCGCTGACGGAGGTTTGGCTCGAGGGCGACCACTACAAGTGGCGCGCGATGCGCACGAACGGCATCGATGAGCGCTTAATCACGGGCGGCGCGAGTGACTTCGAACGCTTCGAGGCCTGGGCCCAAACCGTGCCGCGCACGCTCAGGAACCCGCTCTATCATTGGACACACCTCGAGCTCAAAGACCCCTTCGGTATCCGCGATCGTTTGCTCGGCGCGAGCACCGCTCGGGGCATCTTCGAGCAAGCGAATGCGTCGCTCGCGACGGACGCGTTCACGACACAGGGTCTCATGCGCCACTTTCGGGTCGCGGTCGTGTGCACCACGGACGACCCCGCCGACGACCTCACTCATCACCGCGCCCACGCGGCGAGCGCGGCCAGCGCCTTCGTGCGAATGTACCCGACTTTCCGGCCCGACAAGGCGCTCGCCATCGAGGAGCCCGCGGCGTTTCGCGCCTATCTCGACAAGCTCGAGGCGCGGAGTGGCATCGCGATCAAGAGCTACGCGACCTTGCTCGAGGCACTCGAGCGACGTCACACGGCGTTCCACGAAGTCGGCTGTCGGCTCTCAGATCACGGCCTAGAGACGCTGCATGCGGTGGACTACGACGCGAGTGAGGTCGCGCGAACCTTCGCACGAGCGTTGGCAGGCTAAGGAGTCGGCGCCGCTGCGGCAGAGGCCTACAAATCCGCGTTGCTTTACGACCTCGCGCGGCTCGACCATGCCCGAGGCTGGACACAGCAATTTCACTTGGGCGCGATCCGCAACCTGAATACGCGGATGCAGAAGCTGCTGGGCGCCGACAGCGGTTTCGACGCGATTGGCGATGCCTCGATCGCGGGTCCGGTGGCAAAGTTCCTCGATCGCCTCGACGCGAGCTCGGAGCTCGGTCGCACCATTCTCTACAACTTGAATCCGCGCGACAACGAGGTCTTGGCCTCGCTGATCGGTTGTTTTCAGGACAGCGCGATCCCGGGGAAGATTCAGTATGGAAGCGCTTGGTGGTTTCTCGACCAGCTCGACGGGATGGAGAAGCAGATGGACGCGCTGTCGAACCTCGGGCTGTTGGCGCGCTTCGTCGGCATGCTGACGGATTCACGGAGCTTTCTCAGTTATTCGCGTCACGAGTACTTCCGTCGCCTATTGTGTCAGATGCTGGGACGCGACGTCGCGCGCGGTCGACTGCCGAACGACCCGAAGTTACTGGGTGGGTTGGTCGAGGACATTTGCTTCCGCAATGCTCGGGCCTACTTTGGGTTGGAGATGCCGCCCGGGCTGGCGCTGCCGCGCTGAGACGGCTTCACGGCTGGGCCACTGAAGCCGCGACTCGTCCGCCAATTTCTTGGCCTCGTTCAACTCAAGTGAGCGACAGCGCCGGTTCCTCGCTGACGAAGACGTACGGCAGCGGCGGATGCCAGTGAGCCAGGCGCTCGCAGCGCTGCATGGCCTGCGCGGCAGCTCTCATATGCCCGCACGCTTGGCCTCGCTGAGCTTGCACCGGCGGTCGCCACGCTGCGGGGCGCGCTACGCGTGCGCGACCGTAGCGTGCAGGCCGGCGCGACGTGCCTACGAAACTCGTAACTTCGGGTGAGTTGGCTGCGAGCTGCAAAGTGTTTAGGTTCGCAATTCTGCGAACCTAAACCCCTTTACTGTCTACTTTGTCGGGGCGGGCAGATTCGAACTGCCGACCTCACGGACCCGAACCGTGCGCGCTACCAAACTGCGCTACGCCCCGAAAAGGCGTGTCCTCTTGCGAGGGCGCCGGAAGATGGTCTTTCCCCTGCGCTCTGTCAAGGGAAAGAGCGCCAAGTTTCTACCGACCTTCCGGGCGCCTCGATTCAAGCCGCGGCGGTGCGGTCAGCCAGCTCTTTTCGCTTTGAGTTCGCTGACTAACGCGGGGACGGCCTGAAACAGGTCCGCCACCAGGCCGTAGTCGGCGAGCTGAAAGATGGGAGCCTCGGCGTCCTTGTTGATGGCGACGATCACGCGCGAGCCCTTCATGCCAGCGATGTGCTGAATGGCCCCGGAGATGCCGACAGCGATGTACAGAGCGGGCGCGACGATCTTCCCGGTTTGGCCGACCTGGAAATCGCCGGGCGCGTAGCCCGCGTCCACTGCGGCGCGGCTCGCACCGAGGGCCGCACCCAGCGCGTCAGCGAGCGGTTCCAAGACTTCGAAGAACTTCTCCTTCAACGCTCGGCCGCCGGAGACCACGCTTTTTGCGTCCCCGAGCTCCGGCCGCTCACTCTTGACGGCGTCGAGGCTGACGAATTCGACGCGACTGGCGGCCGCACCGACTGCTGCCTTGGGCACTGCGGCGAGGGGAGACGCGCCGGACACCGGCTCCGCCGGCGTGAATTCGCTTTGCCGCGCGGTGGCGACTTGAATGGGTGTATCGAGCGTGCAGCTGCCGAAGGCGTTGCCCGCGTACATCGGTCGACGATAAACGAGCCTGCCGTTCTCCGCAGACACCCCCGAGCAGTCGCCGGCATAAGCGGCATCGAGCCGCGCTGCGACGCGCGGCAACAGATCCTTCCCGAAGCTCGTCGCGGTGCCGACCAAGAGCGCGAAGCCTTTGGCGACCTCCGCGACGGTCGGCGCGTAGTGCTCAGCGGTGTAATGGGTGAGCGAGGCGTCGACGCAGTGGAGCACTTGCGCCGCACCGTAAGTCGCTAGCTCCTCTGCAGCGAGCTCGGCGCCAGCGCCGCCGAGCACCAAAATCGAGAATGAACCGCCAAGCGCCGGCAGGGCGGCTTTGGCGAACGAAATTGCCGACAGCGTGCTCTTCTTGAGCTTTGCGTCGTCACCGAGCTCTGCAATCACGAGTGCGTTTGCCATATCAATCCTCAGATGACCTTCGCTTCGGTGGAGAGGCGCTGCACGAGCTCGGCGACGTCTTTGACCTTGATGCCCGCCTTTCGCTGACTCGGGCGCTCGAAGCGCGCGTAGGGGCTCGTGAGCTTCTCCCCAGGCGCGAGCTCCGCGAGGGTCTTGGTATCGAGCGGCTTCTTCTTCGCCGCCATGATCGCGGGTAGGGGCGCGAAGCGGACGCCGTCGTTGTACTTGAACGCGGCCTCCGTGTGGCGTGAGTGCACGCTCGCACCGGCCACGATGCGCAGATCGACCGTCACGACCGCCGGCAACCGCACGCGCAGGTTCAGCGTGCCGCCGTCCACTTCGCGTCCGACGAGCAGCACATTTTCCGCTTCCTCGCGCACGCTGGCGGCAAACGTGGCCATCGGCCAGTCGACGAGCTCCGCAAGACGTTGGCCGACTTGGTTCGTATCGCCATCGACGGCTTGCTTCCCCATCACGCCGAGGTCGGGCTTTTCAGCGAGCACCAGCGCCTTGAGCGCCAGGGCCACGAGTCGCCCGTCCAAGGCGTCGTCAGTCGTATCGACCCGGATCGCGCGATCGGCGCCGGTGGCGAGCGCAGCGCGCAGGGTGGTCTCGGCCTCTTTGCCCGCGAAGGTGACGACGACCACCTCGCCGATGCGCGCTTTGGGCGCCTTACCGTTTTCGGTCAACCTGAGGGCGGCCTCGAGCGCGTACTCGTCGAACGGGTTCATTTTCCATTCGAGCCCGCTGGTGTCGACGGCGCTGCCCGCCGGGTTAATTTTGATTTTGTTCGCGTTGTCGGGGTCTGCGACGCGCTTGATTGGGACCAGAATCTTCAACGGGATCTCCCTTTGCACGGGGCGGCCTCACATTCTGACCCGCAGACTGGACCCGAGTAAAGCTGCGTGCGCCCGTTGTTGGCCGAACGGCCGGCGTCGTTTCTCGCCAGCCGGTTGGTGGTATGTAGCTCCCCGCCCATGGCATTGAAGACTGATTATCTAGTGCTCGGCAGCGGAATTGCCGGCCTTTCGTTTGCCTTGCATGCCGCGCAGCACGGCGAGGTGTTGATCGTCACGAAGCGGGAGGCTGGCGATACCGCCACGAATTGGGCCCAAGGCGGTGTCGCGGCCGTACTGTCGCCCGAAGACTCCTTCGATAAGCACGCCGAGGATACGAACAGCGCGGGCGGTGGCCTTTGCCACGAAGTCGTCGTCGACTTGTGTGTGCGCGAGGCACCCGCGGCCATTCGCTGGCTGAGCGAGGTCGGAGCCAATTTCTCCGAGAGCGATCCGGGCACGCTCGACCTCGGGCGAGAGGGGGGGCACACCGAGCGCCGCATCGTCCACGCGGGCGACATCACTGGGCACGAAATTCAGCGCGCGTTGTGGGCGGCGGTGCGCGAGTCGCCCAACGTGCGCGTGCTCGAGTGGCATATGGGCATCGACCTGATCACGCTCTCGAACTTCGGCGGCCCGGATCGCTGTGTGGGCGCGTACGTGCTCGACGAGCGCCGACGCACGGTCGAGACGGTGCTCGCGCGGGCCACGCTGCTCGCGACCGGCGGCGCTGGGAAAGTCTACCTTTATACGTCCAATCCCGACGTTTCGACCGGTGACGGGGTGGCCATGGCCTACCGCGCAGGTGCGGAAATCGCGAACATGGAATTTTACCAATTCCATCCCACGGTTCTCTACGAGCCCAAGGCAAAGAGCTTTCTCATCAGTGAGGCCCTGCGCGGTGAAGGCGCGATCTTGCGCCTCCCGGATGGCGAAGCCTTCATGGCGCGCCACCACCCGATGGCAGATCTCGCGCCGCGTGACGTCGTGGCTCGCGCGATCGACTACGAGATGAAGCGCACCGGCTCTGAGCATGTGCTGCTCGACATCAGCCACAAGCCGAAAGACTTCGTCACGAGTCGCTTCCCGAATATCTACGCGCACTGTCTGCGCTACGGCATCGACATGACGGTGCAGCCGTTTCCGGTGGTGCCGGCGGCCCACTACATGTGCGGCGGTGTGACCTCCGACTTGCACGGTCGCACGACGTTGCCGGGCCTATGGGTCGTCGGCGAGACGGCTTGTACCGGCTTGCACGGCGCGAACCGGCTGGCCTCGAACTCGCTCCTCGAGGGGTTGGTGTTCGCGCGCCGCGCGGCAAAGAAGCTCGAAATGCAGATCGCCGAGCTGCGCTCGGAGGGCGTGCCGGGCGTACCGGAGTGGCAAACCGGATCGGCGGTTCCAAGTCACGAGGCCGTCGTCGTGACCCACAACTGGGACGAGCTACGTCGCACGATGTGGAACTACGTCGGCATCGTGCGCAGCGACGCTCGTTTGCGCCGCGCCGCGCGGCGTGTCGCCATGCTCGAGCAAGAGATCCGCGAGTATTACTGGCGCCATTTGGTGACGCGCGATCTGCTCGAGCTACGAAACATCGCTACCGTCGCGGAGCTCATCATCGCCTCCGCCATGAGTCGCCGCGAGAGCCGCGGGCTCCATTTCACCCTCGACCACCAGGACACTTCGACGGACTTTGCCGCGGATACCGTGGTGAAGCGCGGCGTACCACCGCACCTGCGGGGGCGCTGAGCACGTGCCGCCGCGCTCGACAGCCGCGCTCTGGGGCGGCCCGCATGTTTAGATCAGCGGTCTGGGTGGCGTTCGGGTTCGCAGTCGCAGCGACGCTGACGGCAACGTTCGCTCTCGGCGTGGGGCTCTCGCTGCTCGCTCAGATTTGGCCAGCTGCGGGGCGCAGCTTGCTCGCCGCGGCGGTGGTTGAGGTGGGGGTCTACACAGCGCTCGCTCTGGCCTTGGTCAGGGCGTTTCAGTCGTCGACGACCCCACTCTCGAGTGCCTTCGGCCTGACCCGCGTGTCACCGCGCCTGCTGTTATTCGGCGCGCTGCTCGGTCTCGCGCTGCATGGGCCCGCAGACTTCGTCGAAGCCGTCGTCGAGGGCTTTTTCCCATACCCTGACGCGGTGCTCGTGGCCCGCGCGGAGCGCCTGTTGCCGCCCTCGAGCGCGGAGCGAGTTGGGCTCTTCGTGCTGGTCGCAGGCTTCGTGCCGCTGATCGAGGAGTTGTTTTTCCGCGGGGCGCTGTTCGGCATCTTGTCGCGCGCGCTGGCCGAGACGAGCACCTTGCTGGTGACCTCCCTTTGCTTCACCTTGAGTCACGCCGAACCGCGCTCGTGGCCCGCTCTGTCGCTGGTGGCGCTGGTGCTGGGCGGGCTCCGCGCGGCGAGCGGCTCCCTGCTCCCTGGGATCTTGCTTCACGCGGGGTTCAATGCGACGACTTTGGCGATGATTTTTGCCCACCCGGCTAACGCCTTCGCACGGAGCGCCCCGTCCTGGCCGTTGGCCTCGGCAGGGCTTCTGTTGTGCATGGGCTTGAGTCTCGGGGTTTGGCAGCAACGCGCGGCGAGGGCCGAGTGAGCGAAGCGCGGATCGCCCTGTGTTTGCCGGGCGGCGGCGCGATGGGCGCCCTGTATCAGATTGGTGCGCTCTCCGCCGTCGAGGATGCGGTGGAGGACTTCGACGCGAACTCCTTCGACCTCTACGTGGGCAGCTCGAGCGGTGCCAGCCTCGCTGCAGCGCTGGCCGCGGGCGTGCCGGTGCAGCGGCTCTATCGAGCCTTTCTCGATCCCGCAGACGTCTACTTCGGCCTCGAGCGCAGGCACTTGTTGCGCTTCGACTTGGGTGAGTGGCGGCGCACGCTTTTGACTACCTTGTCGGCGCTACGTCACGCGGCGGGTAGCCTGCTTGCGCGCGAGCCAAAAGCTGTGCCTGCCGCGCTGTGGCAAGAGCTCGACAGGCTCTATGATTCGCTGCCGGCGGGGCTCTTCACCCTCGACGGCTACGAGCATTTTCTCGAGGATTTCTTCGTGCGGCGCAACGTGCCGAACACCTTCTCGGCGATGCCGCGCCCGCTGCGCGTCTTGGCGCACGATCTCGA
>JAEUAF010000017.1 GCA_019695485.1 Sorangium sp. | reverse complement strand
GAGTACCTGGCCGAGCTCGAGCGCGCCGATGGTGCGGTGGTGTCGGCCGCGCGCCGCATGGGCAAGGCGCTCGGTGACCTCGAAGTCGCAGCCGTCGGCAGCGATGGCACGCGGCGTGCGCTCGCTGGCTTTCGCGAAGTCGGGCCACTCGCCCGCGAAGTCGAGCTCATCGTCTTGCCGGACGACGTGGCGCGTAAAGATCTCAAGCTCGAGCTTTCGCAGTCGCGCGGCAACTTCAAGCTCGACTACGTGCGCCTAGTTACCATTCTCGACGAGGCAAAGCCTGAGCGGCTACCGCCGATCCGCGTGCAGACCCTCGACGAGGCGAGCGGCGCTGCGCTCGAGCGCCCGGATGCGCTCGCCCAATTGCTGGACACCGATCACTACCTCGGCACTTACCCGGGCGACGCTTACGCTATCGAGTTTGCTAAGCCGAGCTGTCGGGAGTGTGAGTTTTTCCTGGAGTCGCGCGGCTACTATTACGAGTGGGCGCGCAGTGCCTGGTTTCCTGACGAGGATCGGGGGCGTTTGCTGCATTTGCTAACCGAGCCCGAACAGGCCTTGATAGATCTGGCGCCCAGTTATCGGCGGCTCGAGCCCGAAATCGAACACCTGTTTTGGGAGAGTCGCGTTCGCACGCGGATGCGTCCGCCGGAGCTGCCGTGAACGCGCGCGCTTGGGTCGTTGGCGTGGGGGCGCTGTGCTGGGCGTGCGCCGCGGCGCGCCCGCTCGAGCGCTCGGAAGCGCTCGGTGACCCTGCGCCGCTGCCAGGCGTTGCCGCCGTTCCCACCCATGGCCACGACGTGGAGATCCAGCTGGCCGCCGGCTGTGCCGTGACAGGGGAACTGTTGGCGACCGACTCCGATTACCTGTGGGTGCGGCGCGCGCAGAAGCGCGAAGTGCTCGGCGTGCCCACGGTGCTCGTCGAGCGCGTCAACATCGAGCTCTACACTTCGGAGTCAGCCGCTATAGGCGGCTGGACAGCCCTCGGAGCACTCACCACCCCAAGCCACGGCGGCTTTCTGATCTTGAGTCTGCCCGTGTGGCTGCTGACCGGCATCACCACCAGCAGCTACGCCGCGGCCCACAACGACACGCACGCGGCGCCCAAGGATTTCCCGAAGCTTTACGAATACGCGCGCTTCCCGCAGGGCCTTCCCCCCGCTTACCGAAGCGGGGCGCTGGGCCTCACTGGGTGTCACTAGTCGATGGCCGAGAACTCATAACGACCTAGGATGCGCGCGCCGCACAACACCGCGTGCACCGCGATCTGGACCTAGAGCGCGTCGGCGTCGACCCGGTTGGGGCGCTGCACGTAGACGAGCTCGAGTTCTGGGGCGTCGCCCTGTGCGTTCACGCGGAGGTCGATGCGCGTCCCGTCCGGCCACTTCCAGGATTGGCTCAGCTTCGGGCGCCCGGTCTTGAGGCAATCCTCCTCATTATCGTTGTGCAGGCAAACGCCAGGCAGTGATCCATTTCGGTCGGATGGCTCCCCGTATTTCCCGCGTAGCATGCTCGAAAGCTTGGAGAAGGCCGAAAGCGAGTGTAGCCCTGAAAGGACACGCAGCTTCACCGCACAAAGTTTGGTGTCACAGAAGCGCGCCAAAACGGTCGAGTCCAGACCAATCGACTTGGCCGGCGCAGAGCAAGAGAAATGGTCTGGGCCCGCGGCCTGCCAAGTCTGTCCAGCGCCCGTGCACGCGGCTTCCGCTTCAGCGGGCCCCGAACCAAGGCTAAAGCCCGCCACCGTCGTAGGTGCGCTGGCATCGACTGCCGCCTTCTTGGCGGGAGCCCCGTCACTGGTCTTGGCGCTCTCCGACGACGCGCGCGCGGTGTCCTCTGTCGCCTTGGGCGCAGCGGCTTCCCGACAGTTGATTTGCGCCGAATCTTGTCCGGTTTTGGCGGCGCTGCAGTAGTAGGTGCGATCGTGGCAATGGGCAGTCCAGGTGTGAGTCGCCCAACCCATTTGATCATCCGTGATCTCGATTTCATTCTCTGGGCAGCCGATCTGCCCCGACGAAACGGCTTGTAAACTGGCGCAGCCGGCCAAAGCTACGCTCACTCCAAACACCCAACGCACATCCGTCCGCATTCCTTTCAGCTTCTAGCGATGCAAAACGGGAAAATCAAGCTCGGCTCTCGGGGTCTTCGCGCAGTGTCCCCCGGGCCACCACCGCCCGCGGGGAAGTTACCCCGGGCTATCATTCGCGCAAATACCCAGCGCCGCTGGCGGGGATCTGCCGCCAGCCACGCCGCGGCCGCCTTTTCCCGCGTGCCTCGGCGGAGCCCGAGCCGCGCCGCTAGTCACTCGTAGGCGCCGCGCCGCTGCCGCCTGCGCTGCACGTCCTCCCCAATGTCGAAGTGGTATTGCACGCCGAGCAACCATTGCCGCTGGTCGAAGCCGCCGTTCAAAATCGGCAGCGTCGTGCCCGGACGCTCGACGTTGCCGCGATCGACGACGGCATAGCTTACGTAGAGGTCCCAATCGGTGTGCTCGGGACTCAACACGCAGCCAAGCTCTAGGTTGAGGCGAACGTTCGGATCCAAAGCTTCCGCGCGCGTCGTGCTGGCGACTGGCACGTAGTAGTCAATCCCGAGCCAGGCGCCGCCGCCTTCCGCACCGAATTGAACTTCCGCGTGGCCCATCACTTCGTGGATGCTGCTACTGCCTGTCGCCGCACCGGAGTAGCGCAGCGCGGTGAGCAGATAGCCCGCGCGCAACTCGAAGCGCATCCACTCATTAGCTGGCAGTTTGGCCATCAGGCTGGACTCCTCAGCCCAAAACTTGCCGCTATGAAACATGAGCGGCCCGCCGCCGAGACGAACGGTGCCGGCAAAGACGGAGCCGAACGGAATCCGCACGCCGAGCTCGCCGCCTTGCCACACCGGCTCGTCCATACTTTCAGAGTGCTTCACGAGCAGCGTGGTCTGCCCAGACAATTCGAGCCAACGCGCGACGGACGCGCGCACGTGCAACGGGAACAGCGCCACGTCCGTAAAGCGCAGCTCTTCGCCCGAGAGATCGCGATCAGCCGTGATCAGCAGGAGCTCGCCACCAAGCTCGAGCCGTCCCAGCGGCAAGATGGGAGACGCGCTCTTGCGGCTGGCCGCTGAACCACCGTAAGAGTGGCCCGAAACCGCGGCCTCCATCGTCACTTCCTGCGCGCGAACTCGGGCGCTCATCAAGAGCAGGAGCGCCCCGGAAAGAACACGCCAAGCACGAGGGCAACGTGGGTGGTCAGCCATTCGTCGTCGAGTACGACACGCGCACTCGGGCGGCCCTTGGAGCCAAGCCGCGACTGCCTGCAAAAACCCGCGCTCTAGATCGAACGCGCGCAGCGAAACCCACCGCCCGCGAAGCGGTAGTGCGCTTCGAAGCTGGTGCGCGAGTAGGTGCGGAGCGCGCGCGGTCCAAACATGTAAGACCCGCCGCGCATCACCAAACGCTCGCCCGGATCCTCATTGCGTGGATTGGTCGACGGGCCGTCTTCATAGAACTCGGGGGCGTCGAAATCCTCGCACCACTCCCAGACGTTGCCGGCCATGTCGAGCACGCCGTAGGGCGATGCGCCTGCCGGATACGAACCGACCGCCACTGTCCCCCCATCTTTGTTGCCGTAGTTCGCGCGGACCTTCGAGGGCTCCAAGCGACCCCAGGGGTATTTGCGGCCATCCACGCCGCGGGCCGCCTTTTCCCACTCCGCCTCCGAGGGCAAGCGCTTGCCAGCCCAGGTCGCGTAGGCGCGAGCGTCGAACCACGAGACGTAGGCGACGGGGTGGTTCTCCTCGCGCTTGCCGAGCTTGCCGTTCAGGAGCGCGGGAATGAAGCGCGCCGCCGCGGCATCGGTCGGACGATAACCGGTGACCTCCACGAACCGCGCGAATTCGCGGTTGGTGACCGGCGTGCGGTCCATATAGAAGGCGTCGAGGTGCACGCTGCGTTTCTGCGGGCCCATCAGAAACGCCCCCGCCGGAATCAACACCATCTCGCCGCCATCGCGCCCCTTCACCACCTCCGGCAGCGGTCCGCTCGAAGGCGGCAGGCTGGTCGGCAGAGCGCCGAGCGCGCTCTCGAAACGCTCCAGGAACTGCGCGCAGGTTGCGGGACGCCCTTTCGGATCTTTCGACAGCGCCTGCAAAATCAAGCGTTCGAGCTCGAGAGGTAAATCGCGGCGCAGCGCCGAGGGCGGGCGCGGGGTCTCGTTCACGTGTGCCATCATCACCGCGAAGTGATTGCCCTCGAACGGCAACCGCCCCGTGCAAAGCTGATACAAAGTCACCCCCAGCGAGTAAATGTCCGAACGCGGATCGGCCGCGTGGGGGCGCTGCACTTGCTCGGGTGACATGTAGCAACACGTGCCCAAGAACGCGCCGGTCATGGTGTAGGTGGTGCCTTCGAGGATGCGCGCGATCCCGAAATCCACGATTTTTGGGCGCATGGCGTCGCCCGTGCCTGTGACGAGGATATTGTCCGGCTTCAAATCACGGTGCACGACGCCGTGGCGATGCCCCGCTTCGACGGCCTGCAACACCGCTGAAAACAAGTGACGAATTTCGTGGAGCGGCATGTGCCCGCGCCACTTCGCCAGGTGCTGGACCAGGGTCGGCCCCTCCACGAGCTCCATCACCATGGCCAAGAGGTAGTCGTGCTCGACGAAGTCGAACACGCTCACCACGTTCGGGTGCAGATACGATTGCAGAATCCGCGCCTCGCGCGCGAAGCGGCGACGGATTTCAGCGTCGCCGGCCAAGTTCGAATGCAAGCACTTGAGCGCCACCTCCCGCTTCAAGGCCTCGTCGTAGGCGCGATACACGACCCCCATGCCGCCCTCCCCGATGACCTGATCGATGCGGTACACGGAGATGCGCGTACCCGGCGCAATGCGCATGGGGGGCAGCTGGTCGTTCACGGGAGCGGCGCTCGACTCGGCGGAGCGCGGCTCGCCGTATTGCGTGGAACTGCGGCTGGCGAGCGATGACGCGGCTGGCAGAGCTCGCCCGCGCTGCTCGCCACGACCAGCCTCGGCGAGCTCCGTGTGACTGTCCCTCCCGCAGCCTGGACAGAAGCGCGCGCTCGGCGGCAGCGTGTCTCGGCACGCGAGACAGCGGCGCAGCGTGTCTTCACTCGGCATGCCGGGAGCATACTGCGACCGTAGCGCGCAGAAAGGGCTTTCGCGCCCGCACCACCGAGCCCTGCCCGAGCCCGCGCTTCCGCTTCCGGGCGAGGCGCAGTATAGAAGGAAAGTGGTGAAGCGTTCGGAGGTCTCGCCGGCAGCGGACAGCCAAAGCCGGCTAGAGCTCGTCGTGTTCTGCGGAGACGAGACCAGCGTATTTCCGCTGCCCACTACGGGCTCGGTGACGCTCGGCCGCGAGGAGGGCAACGCCGTTTGCATCGACCACCCGTCGGTGTCGAGGCAGCACGCGGTGCTCCACCTCGCACCGCTGGTCATCGAAGACCTCGGCGCCGCGAACGGCACCTGTGTCCGCGACTCCCGGGGCCCGCGCGACCCGAAGCAGACCCAGGGCATTCGTCGGCTGTCGCGCGATCGAGCCGAGCTCGCGGTCGGCGACTGCGTGCTGCTGGGCACGGCCTGCGCCGTCGTCCGCCATGCGCCGAAGTCTTCGGTCCATTTTCCGGATCCCGCCGTGCTCTCGGAAAGCGCCCAGTTCGAGGCCAAGGCGCCACAGGCTCACGACGAAGATCCCGGCGTGGTCATCCGCGACCCCGCTATGCTCGCGCTCTATGCGCAGGCCTACCGCGCCGCGCGCGCGTCGATCAGTGTGATGCTGCTCGGTGAAACTGGCGTCGGCAAAGAAGTGCTCGCTCGCGCCATTCACACTCACTCGCCGCGCGCGGGCGGGCCCTTCCTCAGCATCAACTGCGCCGCGCTCAGCGAGACCCTGCTCGAAAGTGAGCTCTTCGGCTACGAGCGCGGGGCGTTCACGGGAGCCGTGCAGAGCCGAGCCGGGCTCTTCGAAGCGGCAGATGGCGGCACGCTCTTCCTCGACGAAGTGGGCGACGCCTCGCTCACGACCCAAGTCAAATTACTGCGCGTCGTCGAGGAGCGCAGCGTGCTACGCCTCGGCTCGCGCGCGCCCCGAAAGATCGACGTTCGCATCCTATCTGCGACGAATCGCGACCCCGAGTCGGACACCAACTCCGAGCGTTTTCGCCAAGATCTGTACTTTCGACTGGGCGCCGTCACGCTCAAGATTCCGCCGCTCCGGGCGCGCCCGCTCGACATTCTGCCGCTCGCCACGGCCTTTGCGCTCGAGGTCTGTCGACAGCTCGAGCGCGCACCCATTCACTTCGCGACCGACACCGTGAAGGCGCTGCTCGCCTACCTCTGGCCCGGCAACGTGCGCGAACTCAAGAACGCCGTCGAGCGCTCCATCATCCTAGCGGGTGAGGACGTCATTCGACCCGAGCACCTGCCGCCGGCACTGCGCCAGAACCCCACCGGCAGCGAACTCCCCGCACGCGGCGCAGCGCCAGTTGGGGCAACGCCTGGGACCGACGCCGCGGGGCAGACACTCAGCGAAAGTGAGCTCGACGCAGCCCGCTTCCGCGCCGAAGTCAAAGCGCTGGATCGCGAGCGCATCCGCGAGGCCCTCGAGCGAGCCTCGGGAAACCAGACGCAAGCCGCGCGTTTGCTCGGCATTTCGCGGCGGACGCTGGTCTCGCGTCTGCGCGAATTCGACCTCCCTCGCCCGCGCAAACGCGGCAGCGTTTGAGCGCGTGGTGACAGCGTGAACCATAAAGACCGACTCTTGGCGCTCGGGCAGTGGCTCCTTTTGGGGACGGTGGTGGGTGTGTTGTGCGGCGCGTCCTCGGCGCTGTTCCTCTGGCTGTTGGCCGAGGCGACGAACTTCCGAATGGCGCACGAGGCCATCGTGTATACGCTGCCGCTTTCGGGCCTCGGGATCGGCGCGCTCTACCAGCGCTTCGGACAGCCGATCAAAGCGGGCAACAATCTCGTCATCGACACCATTCACGACGAAGGCCCTGAAATTCCGCTGCGCATGGCGCCGATGGTGCTGATTGGAACGGTGCTCACGCACGTCTTCGGCGGCAGCGCCGGCCGCGAGGGAACCGCCGTGCAGATGGGCGCAAGCCTCAGCGACTGGGTCTCGCACCGGCTGCGCGTCAACAAGCGCATGCGCCGGCAGCTGCTCGCGGCGGGCGTCGCAGGGGGCTTCGGCTCTGTTTTCGGGACGCCCATCGCGGGGGCGGTGTTCGGGCTCGAGTTCATCGTGCTCGGGCACATCGAATACGACGCTCTCGCGCCCGCGTTGATCGCGTCAGTGGTCGGCGACCTGACGACGCGCTCGCTCGGGATCGAGCACACCCACTACCCGGCAGCAGCGTTCGTCGCGCTGACACCGCTGCTGTTCGTGAAGTGGCTAGTCTTTGCGGCGACGGTCGCCGCGGTCTCCACGCTCTTCATCGAGCTCACCCACTTCATCCGCAAGCGCAGCGAGCGGGCCGTGCCACTGCTACCGGTGCGCATGTTTCTCGGTGGCGTCGCCGTCGTTGGGCTGTGGAAGCTGTGCGGAACGAGTGACTACCTGGGGCTCGGGGTGCCGACCATCGTGCGCGCTTTCGAGGACCCCCGCTTGCCGGTCTACGCTTTCGCGCTGAAACTACTCTTCACCGCCGTCACGCTCGGCGCTGGCTACCTCGGCGGCGAGGTTACACCACTGTTCTTCGTCGGCGCAGCGCTCGGCAATGTGCTCGGGCGATTGCTCGGGATCCCTCTCGAGCTCAGCGCTGGGGTGGGGTTGGCAGCGGTGTTCGCGGCCGCATCGAACACGCCGCTCGCGCTCTCGATCATGGCGCTCGAGTTACTCGGAGGCTCGGCGTTTCCACACGTCATGATTGTTTGTGTGGTCGCGTACTTGCTCGCAGGGCACCGCAGCATCTACTCGGCGCAGCGACTACTCAAGGGTAAGGGCGGCGCGCGGCTGCCGCGACCCACTCCGCTGCGCGACCTGACGACAAGTGAGCCGGCCCCGCCATCCATCGAAGAAAAGACGCGCTGAGCGGTAACCGAGCGCGCGCTTCTGCATAGAGCAGTGCGTCGATTGGTTCGACGCAAAGTGGATGAGGTCACGATGATCCGAAAGATTGTTCTATGTGCCGGTGTGTTGGGCTTTTCCGCAGGCTGCGGCGCGGCGGATTCCGCCGACGAGACGGAAGCGGCAAGCATCCAGAGCGAGCTCCGCAGTGACATGCCTGGAGCCGTCTTCACGCAAAGCAACGAAGCCGACGGCAATCGAATCTTGGCATTCGAGCGAAAACCAAACGGCTCGCTGTCCGCAGCGACCGCATACCCGACGGGTGGGCTCGGCAGCGGAGCAGCGCTTGGTTCGCAGGGTGCGCTGGCGCTCAGCGAAGACCACCACTACTTATTGGCCGTCGACGCCGGCTCGAACGAAGTAAGCTCGTTTGCGGTCGACGGCGAAAAGCTCAGCTTGCGCGATCGGGTGGACAGCGGCGGATTGCGTCCGATCAGCGTCACCACCCGAAACGGCTTGGTCTACGTGCTCAATGCGGACGCTCCGGCGAGCGTCACGGGCTTTCGCTTGACCCACTCGGGCCGACTGATCCCCATCGCTGGCTCGACGCGACCGCTCAGTGCGGCGTCGGTGGGGCCCGCGCAAGTGGAGCTCAGCCCCGACGGACGGGCCTTGGTCGTCGCCGAAAAGATGACGAACCTGCTAGATACGTACGACGTGCGGCCGACAGGGCAACTGATGGGCCCAGCCACCCATGCTTCGGCCGGCATGACGCCATTCGGCTTCGAATTCACGCAAAGTGGGTACCTGGTCGTCTCGGAGGCCGCCAGCGGCTCTCTGTCGTCGTATGTGCTCGGTCGCCATCAGGGCTTCGCCGTGATCACTCCCGCCCTGAGCGACGGCCAAAAAGCGCCCTGCTGGGTCAGTATTACGCCGGACGATCGCTTCGCGTTCACGGCCAACGCGGGCAGCCAATCGATCTCTTCATACGCGATCAGCCGCTATGGCGAGCTCACACTCAAGGACGCCGTCGCGGGGGCGACGGGCGCCGGCAGCAAGCCGCTCGACATGGCCTTCGCGGCGCGCGGCCACAGCCTCTACGCTCTCGACGGCGGCAACCATGGGGTCGCAAGCTTCCGCGTGGGTCCAGACGCCACACTGACCGCCATGGAAACGACGGGAGCCTTGCCGCCCTTCGCCGCCGGCATGGTCGCCTATTAGTGTCCTCCGCCAGACAAACGCCCCAGACTTTCTGGGGCCCTGGCGGGGCGAGACCCCTGTCTTGAAGTGTGGTGAGTCGCAGACTCACCACACTCGCGCCTCGACAGCTCATGCCTCGGGAAACCTGGGCGAGCTTCGACACCTCCACATGCCCGTTCAATCAGGCAGCGATCGCGTTGGCGACGCCCGGTCGTAGCAGACTCGCGACTTTAGGCCGCCGCTCCAAATCATGCGCTGCGCGCGTCGGTCAGCGTGCGCACTAGGTCGAACTCGAGCTTTTCACCGGCCGAGACCGTCTTGCGCAAATGGTCCACGTGGGAAAGATCGACCGCGCGGCCACAGCGCGCGAAGGCGGTGCGAATCAGCGCCTTCTCGGCCCGCGTCAGGCGTCCATCGATGATGGCCGCGATCACCAGCATGCGAAGCGCAAGCGTTTGGTCGAGCGCCGACAGCGCCGCCAAGCGGTCGAGAAATTGCGCGGAGTCGTCCAGGTTTTTCACGGTCTCGAGTTCCACGCGAGCGCGCAGAACGCGCAGGATCGCGAGGTGGTTCGGATGCAGATCGTGTGTACGCACCACCGCACTCGCCACCGCGCGCAGCGCCGCCTCGCGCCCCGCTTCGCTGGGCGTCATGTCCAGAAATGCGAGCTCGACTAGCTCGAGCGCTGCAGACGGCCCCATCGCGCGCAGGCGCGCCTCGCGCACCACACTCCAACACACGACCGCGTTCCAAACCGCCGTCACCGGCGCCGCCGCGAATTCGAGCAGCGCGCTGGTCAACCAACGCCCGATCAGCGCTCGCAGCAAGGTCTTCACGGCTAAGTTCGTGAGCAGGACCTTGGCTTTGTAGAGCAGCGCGGCGAGGGCCGCGAGCCAGCGCACGCTCTCACGCCGCGGATCGAGTGCCAGCCCTGGCTGGACCGGGTTCGGCAACTCGAGCGCCGCGCGCGCCAACGAAAGCGCCACCTCCTGCTGTTCGCGCGAAACCAGCTCCTCGCTCAAAGCCAGCCCGGCCGCTCCGGCCATGCGATGCACCGAGCGCAGCGCGTCCCAGTACAAGAAGCCGATTTCGAAGACCGACGCGATTAAGGTCGCGACGCCGATCACCCCCCAGAAGCGCGCTGCGGCGCCGACCGAATGCAGCGCCCCGTCGGCGCCCAAATAGCGATGAGCGTAGGCCGCCGCGGTCGCGCTGGCCGTCCCCGAAAGGCCGCCCACGAGTCCCGCGCGGAGGACCGCATCGCGCTCGATCCTTCTCAGCGCGAGCCGCTCG
>JAEUAF010000843.1 GCA_019695485.1 Sorangium sp. | reverse complement strand
AGACGGGAAGGGGGGGAGGGGGCTTTCGCAACCAACGGGGCGGCATTATCTTGAACCGACTGACGTCCCCCCTACGAATTTCTAGCCGAGCCGGAAGCGTCCCGGCGGGTCGGTGCTACCCATATGGCACGGAGCAGCAGATGGCATCCAGTAACAACGTGCAAGTATTCAACGACCTGAACTTCGAAACCGAGGTCTTGACCTCGAACGTCCCCGTGCTCGTCGATTTCACGGCGACCTGGTGCGGCCCCTGCCGGCAGCTGTCTCCGATCGTCGATCAGCTGGCGAACGAGCTTGTCGGGCAGGTGAAGGTCGGCAAGGTCGACATCGACGATTCTCCGGTGACCGCCGGTCGCTACGGCGTGCGCGGCGTCCCCACCGTGATGGTGTTCAAGAATGGGGAGCGCTCGGCCCAGCACGTCGGCCTCACTACCAAGCAAAAGCTGATCGACCTCGTGAAGGTGTGATCTCGAGCCGCGGGCCTCGCATTCGTGGCGTGGCGCTGGGCTGCGTCGGAGCGGCGTTAGCCTGGGGCTGTGCCGCTCGTGGGCCCGCGCCGCTCAGCACTTCGCGGCGCGCTCCCCTGCTCGGTCAGGCGGTCGCCGTCGCGGGCTACGTGTCGCCCGCGCATTTCCGTTACCACCCGCGCGAGCGTGCGAAAGCGCGAGCCATGCGTCGGCTCGGCGACGGAACTGACCTCGTCGTGGGTGAGCGCGGCGAGCGTTGGTTATTTTCGAGCGCGGAACGTTCGCTGCTGCCAGGCGCGATCCTGGCGCCCGAGCCACTCATCGCGGTGCTCGGTGAACCTGGCAGTTTTTCCTTCGTGGGCGCGAGCGGGACCGCGTACGTTGCTCGCGAACCGCTGAGCCCGTTCGAGCGATCGAGCGCTCCGGTCGAAGCGTTGACCTACGTGACTGCTTCCGGAAGCGCCATCGTGGGCGTGCGCCAATCGCGCGCGCTGCTTCGCAGCCCGGACGTTGGGCTGAGTTGGGAGCCCGTGGGGCCCGACGCTGCTGCCATCGTCAGCGTCGCACTCGACCCGGGCTCCGGCTATGGCCTGTCGCTCGCGACGCCCGAGCTCGTCTACGAAACTAGTGATTTTGGCGCGACTTGGCAGAAGGTAGCGAACCCACCAGTCGGCGCCCTCGAACTCACGACGACCCCAGAAGGTGGACTGCGGGCACTGACTCCCTTGGGAGAGCGCGGCTGGGACCGTGCGCAGCGGCGCTGGGTCTCCGCACCGTCGGCGCCTCCCGCGACAATGGGTTGGCCCGCCCCCCAGCGAGGCCCCGATGCGACCGCGCTCGCCGATGGGCGCGCGCTCATCATCGGCCCGAACTACTTGGAGGCCGTTGCGAATCCGGATCGCGTGAGTTGGGATCTGCTGAGCGGGCCGCTGTCGGGGACTCTGGCGCGCAAAGCGTTACCCGCTGCCAAAGGTTGCCGCGCAGTGCGGCTAGCTGCGTTCGGCGGCACGCTGCTCGTGGCTTGTTTTCGCGAAGTAGCCGAGAGCATCGCTCAGCCGATCCAGCTGTTTCGTGGAGATTTGGCCGGCGAACACCTGGAGTCGCTGAGCGGTCGCCTCGATGGCACGCTGCCCCTGTTTCGCTTGGCGGTTGGCGCGGACGGGGCGTGGATTGCGAGCGGTGTCTGCCCACCGGGCGTCGTGGCCTCCGGCTGTAGCCCGAGCGGGATTCAGCGTGAACGCCAGCGGGACGAGCCTTGGCTGGTTCCCGCCGTGACCCCGCCCGCGAAGCCCGCGCCGCGCCCGCTCGGCGTGCTCTCCGCGGCGCCCTCACTCGCCGACTCGGCGCTGTCGCTCGCCTTTTCGGCCGACGGGCGTACCGCGTACGCCGTCGCGCGGCGCACCAAGACTGGGCGCTTTGCGCTGTTCGTTTCGCGCGACGCGGGCCGTACCTTCGCGCCACGCGATCTCGACCTCGGTCAGGTGGCCTCCGACGACGGCGAAGACGATTTCGTGGAACGCTCGCCCGGTACCCGCGTCGAATCGCTGAGTGCGGCCGAGGATGGCGCTGTCGCGATCACGTTCGGGCACTATGGTCGGCGCACCTTGGTCGTGACCGACGACCAAGGCAAGGTGCTGTCTGCTTCGGAGCCTCCGGAAGAGCGTGCGCTGGTTGGCGCAAGTGGCCTGCGCGCCATCGCGATTGCCACCAAGTCGCGTCAAGTGTGGGAGTCGCTCGACGGTGGCGTGACCTTCAATCCTGCAGCCTTGTTGCCTCTCGACCTATGTCCGAGTGAGGAGCAATGCGACGTGCCCGTGCGCTGCGCGCCCGCCGGCTGCGTGATCGGCCGCGAGCTGTCGCGCGTTGGGTGGGGCGGGCAGTCGTCGGACGAGGCGGTACTGCTGCCGCCTCCGCTGCGCCCGCTGCGCCCCGCGCCGGAGCGCCGGGTCCTCACCCCGATCGCCTGCACGTTGGACGCCGCGCGCTTCACGGCGCTTCCGGGCGTCGCAGACGCGCCCGGGGCGCACGAGGCCGCGATTGGAAAAGCAGCGTGGTATGCCGTGGCTGAGGATCCGCAGCGCGCTGGCGTGAGCGTGTTCCAATCGCGGAAGGGCCGTGTGGAATCCTCGTCGCTGTTGGATAGCGCCGCTCGTCCGGAACAGCGCGCCTACGCCGTCCTTGGGCAAGTCGAGGGCGTCGCTGCCGTGCGCTACCGGCTCCCCGAAGCGGCGCCGACGAAGACCGCGCTCTCCGACGTCGAGGTTTCCTGGGCGAATTTCTTCGAAGGGCGCATCGTTCACGCGCGGCTCGCGGATGGCGGGCCCTACGTGGTGGGGGACTACGTGTCGACCGGCGCTCGTGCGCAACGCGCTCAGCCCGATCTCGTGAGCATCGCCACGGGTGGACTCTACTTGCGTTTGCATCAGGCCGCTCGCACGGATCAGCCCACGTTGTTTTTGGATGGCAAGCAAGTGGAGACCTTGTCTGCGCCGAGCTGGCCGCGTGACGCGCGCTTTCCGGGGCGTCCGGAAATGGTGCACGTCGGTGGGTCGCATGTCCCCGTGCTCTTCGTGGGGCGCGGCGCGGCGCTGGTGCGCGCGCGGCCGCGCGGGCAGAGCTATGAATTCGACGCTTATTCTACTGGCATGATCGACCCCGCGTCGTTCGGGTTGGTGGAGCTCGACAACATCGCCTACGTCGGTGACCGCGCCGGTCTCTACGTCGAGGCGCAAGACGGCACGGGTGCCGTGGCTGGCGCCAAGATCTTCCCGCTGCGCGCGGACGGAGCTGTCGTCGATCCGCCGGTGTTGGTGCCGACGCAGCTCTCACTCGGCGAGCGGCCCCAAGCCTGCGACGCGGAGCGTCGCGCCCACACGCCGCGCATCGTCGCCGCGTTTCAGCCTGGGACACGCCACCCCGTGATCGTTAGCGATAGCGTGGACGGGCCGCGAACCCTGCTGAGCGGATTCGCCGTGCTCTATGGCACGCCCGACGCGCCCTGCGCCGCGGCTTACGAAGCCTTCGGACTTGCACCAGAAACCGGGCAACCCACTCGAGACAGCGCCCTGATTTTCCTCGACGACTTGGAGCACTCGGTCCTGTTTCGGCACACCGGTGAGCGCGGCAGCGTGCTCGAGTACCGCAACATGACCTGCCACTTCGAGCCCGGCCTCGAAGTTCCGCCGGAAGTGTACCGCGCCGCCAAGTGAGCCGTTTCCGAGGACTTCCGGGTTCCCGGGGCAAATTGATCCGTGGTAGGCAAGCCGACCTCCATGATCCCGCGCTACTCCCCCAAAGAATTCGTCGAGCTCTGGTCCGAGAAATCACGGTACACGACGTGGCTCGAAGTCGAGCTCGCCGCCTGCGAAGCGATGGAAGCGGCAGGCCTCGTTCCGAGCGGTACGGCGCGCAGCATCCGCCAAAAGCAGATCGTGCTCGATCCGAAGCGGATCGAAGAGATTGAAGCTACCACGCGCCACGACGTGATCGCCTTTCTGACTCACGTGGAGGAGCTTGCCGGCGAACCTGCGCGCTGGCTTCACCGCGGCATGACCTCGAGCGATGTGCTCGACACCAGCCTCGCGCTGCTCTTGGTGCGCGCCGCGGATTCTTTGCTGGGCCGCACTGACCGCTTGATAGCGGCGCTTGCGGGGCGTGCGCGAGAGCACGCTCGCACTCCGATGATCGGGCGTTCGCACGGGATTCATGCCGAGCCAACGACGTTCGGCGTGGCGCTCGCTGGGCACCTCGCCGAGGTGAAGCGCGGGCGCACGCGGCTGGTCCGCGCGCGTGAAGAGGTCGCGGTCGGCAAGATTGCGGGCGCCGTCGGCACGTACGCGCACCTGTCCCCCGAAATCGAGGAGCAGGCTCTCAGCGCTCTCGGATTGCGAGCAGAAACGGTGTCGACACAGGTGGTCGCGCGCGATCATCACGCTGCGTTCTTCAACGCGATGGCGCTCTTGGCGAGTGCCATCGAGCGGCTTGCGACCAATGTCCGCCATTGGCAGCGGACGGAGGTTGGCGAGGCCGAGGAGCGCTTCGCCAAGGGCCAAAAAGGCTCGAGCGCCATGCCTCACAAGCGCAATCCCGTATTGAGCGAAAACCTGTGTGGACTTTCGCGGATCGTTCGCGCTGCGGTAGTCCCCGCTTTGGAAAACGTCGCTCTCTGGCACGAGCGGGACATCTCGCACTCTTCGGTCGAGCGCATGATCGCTCCCGATGCCACCACCACGTTGGCGTTCATGCTCGAACGCGCAGCGGGATTGGTGGAAGGCCTCGTGGTGTATCCGGCGCGGCTCCAGCAGAATCTCGACCAGACGGGAGAGCTCTTCTTCAGCGAGGCGGTGATGTTGGCCTTGGTTCACAAAGGCCTGCCTCGACAGCGCGCCTATGAAATGGTGCAACGCAGCGCCATGCGGGCCTTCCAAGGCGAAGGCGCCTTCCGCGGCTTTCTCAAAGAAGACGGCGAGATCAGTGCGCTCTTGCAACCTTCAGAGATCGACGAGTGCTTCGATCTCGAGCACGCTCTCCGCTACGCCACGAAGCTCGTCGAACGCGCGATCAATTCCTGACGCGCGCGGCTCCATGCCGGGCCGACGACGTGCGTGGCCTAGAAATAGCCGCGGGCGATGACGCCGTTGTAGGTCGCGGTTGCCATCTTGGTCGCGCCCGCCAGGGTTGGGTGCACGCCGTCAGAGGTGTCGGCGGTGCTGTTCGGGTCGAACCCGGAATCGTAGTTGTCCACGATGTAGATGGGTGACGTCGCCGTGGAATTGGTCGTGGCCCAGCTGTCGGTCAGCGCCGCTGCGAGCGCGGCGACGTTGGTGAGGCAACTACTGCAGCCGCTCGGGTTAAGCTTGATGATCTTCGACACGAAGAAGATCACGTTCGCGTTTTGCTTGCGAAACTCGGCGATCACGCTGACGTAGGCGGCCAGAATGCTGGACGCGGACTGTCCGTCCCAGACGTCGTTGGTGCCGTAGTGCATCAGCACGATGTCCGGCTTTTCGGCGGCCCAGGTCTGAAGCTCCGTGTAGGAACCGCAGCCCGTGGACTTGGTGCAGGCGGAGCGCGTGCTGTTTTGCGGTAGGTACGTGACCCCGTATCCGCCGTGGCCTTCGGTAGCGACGGACGCTGCGCCGTTGCAGCTCTGGTTCGTGGTCGCAGTTCCCACGAACTTGAAGTTCGTGTGATTGCCGGCTTTGAACTGTTGCGAGAGCACCTGAGGATAGCAAGTGGAGGCCGTGATGGAGTCGCCGAGGGGCATCACGTTCCAGACTCCTGTGTGGGTCGTGCCGCCCGCGCCGAGCGTGCCGGCGGTATTGGCTCCGCCTCCCCCGCTCGCGCCGCCTGCGGCCTTTCCGCCGCTCGCGGCGCCGCCCGTGCTCGCGCCACCGTTACTGGCGCCTCCGCTCGTCGCGCCGCCGTTGGAGGCGCCTCCGCTCGTTGCACCGCCCGCCGTCTTGCCACCGGTTGTGGATGCGTTGCCCGCTGAAGCGCCGCCGGCAGGGCTCGTCCCGCCGTTGGCGGCGCCGCCCATCGCAGCGCCTCCGTTACCTGGCGCGCCGCCCATCGCCGTGACGCCTCCGTCCGTGTTCGCCCCGCCATTGGCTGGGGCACCGCCGCTGCCGCTGCCTCCGTTTCCGAGCTTGCCTCCGGTGCCGGAGCTAGTCATGCCGCCTGTCGCGTTGTCCTTTCCTGCGTCGGCTGCAGTGCAGGCCGTCGCGGTGAGGAAGAAGAGAGCGCTCAGGGCCTGACGAAGGGGGGACGACATGGGCACTGATGATGACATGACTCTCGCGGGGCGTTGGGCTCTCAGGGCGGGGATCGGAAAGATCCCGCCAAAGCTGCGGGTTTTAGCGGGATTTCTTGCAGTAACGGGAGAATTTAGGGCTGAAGCGGTCGCGGCTCGGCGGCTATGCGCCGCTCGTGCAAGTAGCGGCGCAAAATCACACGCGCGATGACGGCCACGTGCCAGGCGCAGAGACCGCTCTCTTCATCGGCATAGACCGGTCGCACGGGCACTTCGCGCACGCGCGCGCCGCGCGCCGCCAAGAGACCCAATAGATCATTCGGGTAGCCGTAACGCGGCCACAGTTCGGCAAGCGGCAGCGTTCGCGCGAAACCTGCCGAGAGCGCGGTGAAGCCGCACTGAGTATCGCTCACCGAAAGACCCGTCGCAGCGCGCGTCAGGAACGACAGCACTTCACCTCCGAGGCGCCTCAAGCGCGGCATGCGACGCGCTTCGGCATGCACGAAGCGGTTACCCTTCACATAGTCTGCGTCGCCGCGCACCACGGGCGAGAGGACCGCTTCGAGGTCACTCGGGTCCATCTGATCGTCGCCTGCCATGACGGCGATCACGTCGACCCCGGCGGCCAAGGCAGCTTCATAGCCGGTCACGATGGCTGCTCCCACGCCTCGGTTCGTGGCATGTCGCAGCACCTGCACGCGTGGGTCTCCTACTGCTCGCGCTGAGCCGCTCGTGTCGTCTGGGCTCGCGTCGTCGATCACGAAAATCGCGTCGACGTAAGCTGGCACGCGTCGCAGCATGCGCGCGATGAGGCGTTCTTCTCGATACGCCGGCACAACCACACCGACCTGTCTCTCTGCCAGCATGGGTTCGTCAGAACGGTGGCAGCTCGATGACGCTCGTCACGTTCACGCCGGCCTGAGCGGCGTTGCTCTGGACGGCTGCGCAGAGCGTTCGCAGCGGCGCCACCGGATCGTCCTTGCTCGCCGTGTCGGCGAATCCAGTATAGAAATAGTCGATTGTGACGAGGGCAGGGGTGGTGCTCGTGGTGGTGCGGCAGCGCGCGAGCACGTCGTTCGTGCCGCAGGCCCCTGCTTCGAAGGTGCCCGCTTTGCCGGACAGTCCGGGCCAGCCGTGAGAGCAGCTGCTGCGAGCATCACTCAGGCTCACGAACGCTGTTGCATCACCCTGCACGCCTCGATCGTACTCGCGGCACGCGAGGTCACTTGGCATGTCGCAGCGCACGATATCGGCATCGGCCAGCGCATCGCCGCTGTTTTGGTGGTCGCTCGCCGAGCACGCCGCGGCCAGCAGCGCGAGGCAGCCGACGCCTAATCTCAATTTCCAAGCCAAGAGCCACATGGGCGCCCAGCCTAGCAAGCTCCGCAAAGTGCGCCTCGATCGGACGCGCCCAGATTGAAAAAATCCGACGAGACTAGCGCACCGGCTGACAGGGGCCCGGTGGGACTGATCTTTCCTTTCAGTGTGTGAGTTTTTGTTCGCTGCGCATGCCTGCTATTCCCGCGCACACGGAACTTAGTGGGGACTCTTCGCAACGAGGTGCCGTAATGACGCTGTCCATCCTGTCTAATCCCCGTGCCGTTTCCGCCTTCGCCTTGCTGTTGGCGGCTTGCAGTTCCGAATCGGGCACGCTCCCTATTGGGGAGACAGGTGGAAGCGCTTCCGTTTCGCACGGCGGCACGACGTCGGCTCCTGGGCAGGGAGGCGCTACCGCGACGCAGCTCGGCGGCGCACCCGGCAGTGGCGGCGCGCAGGTCGGTAGCGGCGGTGCGGTTGGCCAGGGCGGTTCTGGGAGTGGTGGCATCGTCAACAGTGCTGGCGGAGCCTCACAGGGAGGTGCCAATCAGGGCCAGGGTGGCGCCACCGGTTTTGCCGGCTTCTCCTTTGGCAACGGCGGCGCGTCGCGCGGTGGCAGCAGCAACGGCGGCGGCAACAACGCAGG